>JADLGF010000382.1 GCA_020849415.1 Thermomicrobiales bacterium | reverse complement strand
TCGATCAGCGCCTCCATCATCATGAAGATGTAGGTCGGGCCGGTCGCGGAGAGGGCGGTCGCCATGTCGATGTACTTCTCTTCATCGACCCGCATCTCGACCCCGAGCGCGCTCAGCGCCGTTTTCACCTGCGCCGCCTGCGCATCGGTCACCTCGTCGGCGCAGTACCAGACGATCATTCCCTCGCCGATCTGCGACGGCGTGTTCGGCATCACCCGCACCAGCGTCGAATGACCGAGCTGCTTGCGGAGGGTGTTGACGTTCGCGCCGGCAATCACCGAGATCACCACCTGACCCGGCGAAAGCTGGCCGTGTAGCTGCTTCGCAACCGCCTTGAGCACCTGCGGCTTGATCGTGAGCAGTACGAGGTCGGCCCGCTGCGCCGCCTCGAGATTCGATTCGGTGGTAGTGACGCCGAAACGCTCTTCCAGCTTCGCCCGGCGGTCGGCGCGCGGGTGGCTCGCCACGACCTGATCCGCCGATACGAGTCCGCGACTGAGCAAGCCGCCCAGCATCGATTCGGCCATCACGCCGGCGCCGATAAAGGCGATTCGGGCGCCCTGCAGCGCGTTCGGTTCCACGACGGTCATTCCCTGCATCCGTTCCTGTGCGCGAATTGAAGGGCGGCATTGTAGCGAACTTCCCCTAATCCCCGGCGAAGCTGGCACAATCGAGGCAATTCGGGAGCGCGCGCTCCACAAACGCGAGGATCATGATGGCGAATCGGCTGGCGGGAGAATCGAGCCCCTACCTGAGGCAACACGCGGAGAATCCGGTCGATTGGTGGCCCTGGTGTCCGGAGGCGCTCACCGAGGCCAAGACCACGAATAAACCTATCCTCGTCAGCATCGGCTACTCCTCCTGCCACTGGTGCCACGTGATGGCGCACGAATCGTTCGAGGACCCGGCGATCGCCGCCAAAATGAACGAGTGGTTCGTCTGCATCAAGGTCGATCGCGAGGAACGTCCCGATATCGACGCGCTGATCATGACCGCCGTCCAGGCAATCACCGGACACGGCGGCTGGCCGCTTCACGGTTTCCTGACGCCCGATGGCGCCCCGTTCTACGGCGGCACCTACTGGCCGCCCGCTGATCGCCAGGGCATGCCCGCCTTCAGCAAGGTGCTTGAAGCCGTCCACACCACCTGGGAATCGAAACCGGACGACGTTCAGGCCAACGCCGGCCACATATCCACCTTCATTCGGGAGTCGCATAGCGTCACGCCCACCCCGGGCGAGATCGACGATCTGCTCGTCGATGACGCCGTCGATCAACTCGCGACCCGCTTCGATCCCACCAGCGGCGGCTTCGGTGGCGCGCCGAAGTTTCCGCAGGCGAGCGCGCTCGAAATCCTGTTGCGGGCCGCCAAACGGGGTAACGATCGCGCCCGGCAGATGATCATCGTGACGCTCGACCGGATGGCGAGCGGCGGCATTCACGATCAGATCGGCGGCGGATTTCACCGCTACACGGTCGACGCCGTCTGGCTCGTACCCCACTTCGAAAAGATGCTTTACGATAACGCCCAGATCGCGCGGCTCTACCTCGACGCCTGGCGGTTGACGAAGAACGAGCGCTACCGCCGGGTCGTCACCACCACCCTCGATTACGTACTGCGCGAGATGACGCACCCACAGGGCGGCTTCCACTCCGCCCAGGACGCCGATAGCGAGGGGATCGAAGGCAAGTTCTTCGTCTGGTCTCCGAGCGAGGTGATTGCGGTACTCGGCGAGGAAGCGGGCGAGCGCTTCAACCGCTGGTTCGATATCACCCTCGCCGGCAACTTCGAGGGCCACAGCATTCCGAATCAGGTCGTCGACGACGCCATTATCGCCGAGGAGTTCGGCCTGCCACTCGACGCCGCACTGGCGAAGCTCGATAGCTGGCGCGAGCAGCTCTACGCCGCCCGGGCGAAGCGCGTCTGGCCCGGACGTGACGACAAGATCAACCTGAGCTGGAACGGCATGATGCTTCGCGTCTTCGCCGAAGCCGCCGCCGCATTCGACCGGGCCGATTACCGTGACGCCGCGATCCGCAACGCCTCGTTCCTCCTCGAACACCTCCGCCGTCCCGATGGTCGGCTGGCCCATGTCTGGACCGACGGTCGTCTCGGCGATCCGGCCTTCCTCGAAGACCTCGCCAACCTTGCCGACGGCCTCCGCGCCCTCTACGAAGCGACCCTCGACCGGCGTTGGATCGAGGCGTCACTCGCGCTGGTTGATCAGGCGATCGCGGAGTTCGCCGATCCGAACGGTCCGGGCTTCTTCGATACTGGCTCCGCCCACGAAACGCTGATCGCTCGCCCCCGGGAATTGCAGGATGGCGCCACCCCGGCCGGCAACTCGGTCATGACCGAACTGCTGCTCCGCTTCCACGCCATGACCGGCAACGAGGCGTACGGCGTCCGGGCGCTGCGATTCCTGGAGGCGATGGCGCGGCCAATGGCGGAGCAACCGGTCGGCTTCGGTCGCATCCTCTGCGCCGCCGATCTCTACCGCGGTCCGATCCGGGAGATCGCCATCGCCGGCAAGGCCGACGATCCCGACACCAATGCGTTCATCAGTACGATCGCCGATCGGTACGAACCAAATGCAGTCATCGGCCTGGCTGATCCCGATCAGCCCGATCTCACCGAGCGCTTCCCGTTCCTCCAGTTCCGTCCACAGCGAGAGGGGAAGGTGACCGCCTACCTCTGCGAACACCACACCTGCCTGCCGCCCGTCACCTCGCCCTCCGAACTCAACCGCCTCCTCGACGAAGGCATCGGCGTCGAATGGGTTGCGTTTTAGGGCCAATCACAGATCGAAACGTCGGTGGGAGGACCCGAACTGAGCGTTACAGCGATTGCCGTAGAGATCGTCATCATTCCACAGAAAAACCACCGTCACCCTGAGCGGAGCGAAGGGCTCGACGCGAAGCGACGGTTCCAAAAACACCCGCTGCCGTGCGGAGACTCGCTTCGCGTCGAGTTCTTCGTTTCACTCAGAATGACGGGTCGGTGGCTGGAAAGTGAGCCCACCCGTCGGTAACCGCTCCAGTGGAGGCAAGTATGGAACTCTTCACCATCGGATTCACGCAGAAGACCGCCCAGCGCTTCTTTACCTTATTGAACGAGCACCAGGTTTCGCTGCTGGTCGATATCCGGCTCAAGCCCGATTCGCAACTCTCCGGGTGGGCCAAGCGGCAAGACCTCCCCTGGTTCATGGAGCAACTCGCCGGCGGCAGCTACCTCTACCTGCCGATCCTCGCCCCGACCGCCGAGATCATGGCAATCGCGCGTGATCCAAAGAACCACGATCGCGCTGAATTCGAACGGCAGTACATCGGGCTGCTCGATGAGCGCGACATCCCGAACGCGCTCGACCTCTCGCTCTTCGAACAGAACCGCTGCTGCCTTCTCTGCTCCGAACATGAACCCGACACCTGCCACCGCGCCTTCGCCGCCAGGCGCTTGGCCGATGTTTGGGGCGATCTCACCGTAACGCACCTCATGTAGGCAACATTGGCGACTGGCAGCCGTCCGATCCGGCGGCGAAAATGGAGAGCGATCCGGAGCGTTCCTGATCTCGCTGACAATGGAGTCACCCGATGCCGCTGCGCGTTACCACTCGTTTCGCCTCGTTCATATTCCTCACGCTGCTGGTGGTCGGCCTTGGCGCGCTGCAACCGGCGCCCGCGGCTGCTCGATCGGCCGAATACGACCGATTCGATGTCCAGCTAACCGTTCTTGAGGACGGCACCTTCCGCATCGTCGAGACGCAGACGGTCAGATTCGAGGATGGCCCCTTCTCCCAGGGACACCGCTCGATTCCGCTCGCCCGCATCGCCGGGGTGGAAAATATCGCCGCCTCCGAGCTGGTCGACGGCAATCTCATCCCGTTCACCGAAGCGGCGCTGATCGAGTACGACACCTTCCAGGTGAAGCGCTCCTCGACCGAAATCGACATCCAGTGGCTATTCGCACCGGCCGATGACGAGGTACGCACCTTCGTCATCGAGTACGACCTCGTCGGCGCGCTCCGCTACTACCCGGAAATCGATCCGCCCAACCAGCAAGTCTGGTACATCCCGATCGGCTCGGCCCTCACCTCGGAAACGCCGGTCAACGCCGGGACATTCACGCTCATCTTCCCCGAGCCGGTGGACGCGGCCAGCGTCGTGCTGATGGTCGACGGCGAACAGGTCACCGAGCTGCCCCTCGTCACCGACGACAATCAGGAGTTCATCTTCGAGCACGGCGGCTTCCGGAGCGGCGAGAGCTGGGAGATTCGAATTCAGACCGATGTGGTGGCACTCGATGCCGAGGTCCCGGCCTGGCAAACCGCCGACGACGAGCGCCGGCAGCGCGCCGAAGATCAGGCGAACCGCGACGCGCAGATCGCGGGCTTCGCGGCCATCGGCGCGATCGGACTCGCCATCTTCGGCGGGCTCGCCATTTTCCTGCTCTGGTACCTGCGCGGCCGTGACCCGCACACCGGGGCGGTCGCCTCGTTCCTCCCCGAACCGCCGGACGATACGCCGCCGGCCGTCGTCGGCGTCCTGATCGACGAGCGCGTTCACCCGCACGACATCGTCTCGACCTTCACCGATTGGGGCCGGCGCGGGTACCTGGCGATCCAGGAATCGGGCGGCGGTTCGACGATGGAGCTGCTCAAGGAACCGGAACGGCCCTCCCGGTTCGAATCTGCGTTGAAGGGGATCATCTTCCCGTCCGGAGCGGGCCAAACGGTCGGCTTCGGAAACGCCCGCCAGGCGCTCAAAACGCACGAGAAAACGCTCGAAACGGCGCTCTATCAGGAGGTCGAGGAACGCGGCTACTTCCGCAAGTCGCCGGAGTGGACCCGCAACCGCTGGGTAACCATCGCCACGATCATCACCTCGCTCTCGATCGTCGGCGGCATTCTCGGATCGATGCTCATCTCCTCCTGGATCGTGCTGCCGGCGGCGGTCGTGACCATCCTCTCGATCGCGCTCCGTCTGGCCGCGCGCGTGCTGCCGCAACGCACCCGCGCCGGCGCCGAGGCGGCCGCCAAGTGGCGGGCATTCGAACGGTATCTTCGTGATCTCGAGAAGTACGATTCGCTCGACACCGCCAAGGCGAACTTCGAGCGATTCCTCCCCTACGCTATCGCCTTCGGCATCGAAACCGAGTGGGTGAATCGCTTCAACCGGGCCGGCTACGCCCCGACTCCGACCTGGTACGACAACACCGATTTCGGCGAGGCCTGGGAGCGGATCCCCGGCGAGCGTCGCCGGCCCAACCGGCCGGTCATCGTCACCACCGGTGGTGGCGGCACGCAGTGGGGCGGCGGTGACGGCGATTTCAATTTCCCGGACGTCAATCTCCCCGATCTGCAGGACACCAGCCGCAAGGCCGCTCAGGGCATCGGCGGCGCCAGCCGCGGTTCGGTCGACTTCCTGAACGTGCTGGGCGCGATTCTCGAAGTCGTGAGTATCTTCGCCGGCGGTGGCGGCAAGGGAGGCGGATCGGGCGGAGGTGGTGGTGGCTTCAAGTAACCACCGTCCGATCGAAATCCTCGGGGTGACGGTTTCGGCGCGGTCCGAAGCCACAGTTGCCGACTGGATCGAGCGAACACTTGCCGCTGTTGGCCCGGTCCAGCAAATCGCGACCTACAACCCCGAGTACGCCATTGCGGCCCGGCACAACCCCATGTTTCACGACGCGCTACGTCGCTGCGAGTTGGTAACGGCGGATGGCGTCGGCATCACCCTCGCCGCTCGTCTTCAGAAGCAAACGATTGAACGGATGACCGGGGTCCGCCTGCTCGAACTGCTGGCCGGCACCGGCGCACCGCTTTTCCTGCTCGGAGCCGGACCCGGCGTTGCCGACCTCGCTGGCGAACGCCTGAAATCCACTCAACCGAACACCCAAATCGCCGGGGCCTGGAGCGACGGCACTCCGGCGCCCGAGCGGGACGCGGAAACGATCGCCCGCATTCGCAAATCGGGCGCGAGGATCGTCGCCGTCGCCTACGGTGCGCCCGGTCAGGTGCTCTGGATCGAGCGCAATCGCGCTGCCCTCAGTGACGCCGGTGTCCGCATCGCCATCGGCGTCGGCGGCGCCCTCGATTACTGGTCAGGGCTCACCCCCACCCCGCCCGGGTTGATCCGCCGCTTCGGCATCGAGTGGCTCTGGCGCCTCCTCCGCGAACCGCGCCGCTGGCGCCGCCAGCTCGCCCTCCCCCAATTCGCTATCCTTGCCACCATCGAAGCGCTGCGGTCGCGCCTGGGAAAGGCCCTCGGACTCGAAGTCCGAGGCTAGGGACGGAAGTCCCTCCGGGACTCGGCGACGCCAAACGCGCCCGCAATCGCCAAACAAACCCCAATCCCAGCACCCGGAACTCCGAACTCCGCACGCGGAACCCGGAACCAGGTACGCGGAACTTCGTATACTCTTCCGTGACGCGACGTTTCCGCACCGCGAGGCCCCATGACCGATACGACGTTCGCGGACGACGACGTTCGCTGTTCCTACCATCCCGATACCCTCACCCGCCTGCGTTGCAGCCGGTGCGGCAAGCCGATTTGTCCGCGCTGCGGGGTGAGAAC
>JADLGF010000381.1 GCA_020849415.1 Thermomicrobiales bacterium | reverse complement strand
GTGGGGTGCCGGTACAGCCGGCGGAGGCGCCGGCGGTCACGCCGGAGATCACCCCGGTGACGATCGATCGCACCGCCTTGCCGCTCGATGCTCCGATCGAGACGATCGTGATCACCGATGAAGCGCGGACCCCGGAGCTGAAGCGGCTGCTGACCGATGGTGAACTCACCACCGGCTGGAGCGGCGCCCCCGATCCGATCCGGCACGATGCCCGGCTCACCATCGATCTGGGCGAGACCCACGCGCTGCGGGGCTTCGGTTGGCTGACTGAAACCGGTGGCTGCGGCAAGCTGACCGGGCTCGAATACTCACTCGATGGTGAGACCTGGACGGCCGTCGATCCGTACCTGCAGCCGGGAACGATCGGCGAGGGGATGGCCTGGCGGTATCAGGCGATCGGCGAGGAAGCGCGATACCTGCGCTTCACCTTCGCGCCGGAGAACCCGGAGCAGACTTCGGTTGGGTGTCTGGCGGAGGTAGCGGTCTGGGGCACCCGGATCGAGCCGGCAGTCGTTGAGACGCCGGTGCCGACGGAACCGGCCATTGAGGAGACACCCGTTCCAACCGAACCGGTGATCGAGGAACCGACCGTGGAGACGACGGTTGAGGCTCCCGTCGCACCGACTGAAGAACCAACCCCCGAATCCGAAGGCGAGGAGTAGCTCCCTCGCGACCGCCGGCGCCCGTCCCGCATCAGGGACGGGCGCCGGTTTGGTGTTGGCGACGTGAACGCCCGGCGACCTCCGCTACACTTGACAGTCGAATGCCGCCGCGTAGAGTGTCACCATCGGCAAGGAGGCCGTTGGGCATCCCCTCGACTGCAAACCGAGCCCCTTTCGGCGCCGCTGACGGCGTCTTCAGATAAAGGATCGATCATGACCACAACCTCCTCCGGTACTCCGCCCGTCATTTCGACGCTGGGTGAACTCGTCGCCGGCGGCTACGTCTCCCGCTCGATTCGCGAAGAGATGCGGAGCAACCTGATCGCGGCGATTCGCCGGGGTGAATCGCTCTTCCCGCGCATTCACGGCTACGAGAACAGCGTCATTCCGGCGATCGAGAACGCGATTCTCTCTGGCCAGGACATCATCTTCCTCGGCGAGCGAGGGCAGGCCAAAACGCGGTTGGCGCGGAGTTTGGTCAATCTGCTCGATCCCTGGATGCCGATCGTCGCCGGCTCCGAGATCAACGACGATCCGCTCAATCCGATCTCGAAATTCGCGCGCGATCTGGTGACCGAAAAAGGGGATGACACCCCGATTACCTGGGTCGCGCGGGAGCAGCGCTTCGGCGAAAAACTCGCAACGCCCGATACCACCATCGCCGACCTGATCGGTGAAGTCGATCCGATCAAGGTCGCTGAGGGACGCTACCTCACCGACGAACTGACGATTTCGTACGGGCTGATTCCGCGCACAAACCGGGGCATCTTCAATCTGAATGAGCTGCCCGATCTGGCCGAGCGGATTCAGGTCGGCCTGCTGAACATCCTCGAGGAGCGGGATGTTCAGATTCGCGGCTACAAGATTCGGTTGCCGCTCGATGTCTATGTGGTCGCCTCGGCGAACCCGGAGGATTACACCAACCGCGGCCGAATCATCACCCCGCTCAAGGACCGCTATGGTTCCCAGATTCGCACGCACTACCCCGAAACGATCGAGCTGGAGATCGAGATTTTCGAGCAGGAAGCGGTCCTGCCGGAAACGCCGGGCGTCGAGGTGACGATCCCGCAGTTCATGAAGGAGATCGTGGCTGAGATCACGCACGTCGCGCGGCGCTCGCCCGATGTCTCGCAGCGCTCCGGCGTCTCGGTGCGCTTGAGCGTCGCCAACTACGAGAACCTGGCCTCGAACGCGGTGCGGCGGGCGATTCGACTCGGCGAAAAGCAGGCCGCTCCGCGCATCTCCGATCTGCCCGCGCTCCGGCCATCGACCACCGGCAAGGTGGAACTCGAAACGATGGGCGAAGTGCGCGAGGAGCAGGTCGTCGACAAGTTCATGCAGACGGCGGTGGCGACCGTCTTCAACCGCACCTTCTCGGTCCGGCAATTCGAACGGCTGATTCTCGCCTTTGAGAATGGGCTGACGGTCGAGTCGTCCGAGTTGATGCCTGCGATGGACTACGTGCACCAGCTTTCGCACCTCGATGGATTGAAGGAAGCGGTCGACCAGCTCGGGGTCGGCGGGAATCCGGCGACGGTTGCCTCCGGAGTCGAGTTCATCCTCGAAGGGCTGCATCTCAACCGGAAGCTGAACAAGGAAGCCGGTTTCGGGCCGGCGCGCTACCACCGCTAACGATCCGCGTTCTGGAGGGAATGATCGATGGCCAATCTGGAGCGGAGCCATCCCGATGGTGGAAGCAGGCCGCGGACCAGCTCCGAAGGCCGCGATACCGCCCGCCTGGAGTGGGCGCGCAAGCAGGCGCGCGAGGAACGGGATTTCCTGACGCACCTCGGCACCTACGCCGCGGTCATCACCTTCCTGTTCATCATCGATCTCCTCACCGGTCCCGGCTTGTGGTTCTACTGGCCGGCGCTTGGCTGGGGCGTGGCGGTGGCGATTCACGGCTTCCAGGTTTTCACCGGCCGGCGGTTTGGTCCCGATCGCGAGGCTGAGCGCACCGAGGCGTTGCTGCGGGGTGCGAACGCGGTGCCCACGACCGCCGAG
>JADLGF010000380.1 GCA_020849415.1 Thermomicrobiales bacterium | reverse complement strand
CTCCCGGGTGTCATTGGAAGACCCTTCAAGCGCCACCGCCGGAACCGTGGGCGCGATAAACCGCACCATGATTGGAGAATGCCTTGCGCGACGCCGGGATGAATCAGCCGCCCATTGCGGACGTTGTTTTCGAGTTCCCCGCGAACGGGCTGGATCTGGCGACCACGGTCGCGCCGGTCGCCTGGGGCCAGGGGCGTTGGCCGTCGGTTGATTGGATCGGCGGCGAGTTCGTCCAGGTGCGGCGGCTCGGCGAGAGCGGTGAGCTCGGCCTGATTCGGACGCTTCAGCCCGATCAGGCCACGCTGGTGGTTTCCGGGTTTGCGGAACCGGAAGAGGCGGCCGACTGGATGACGCGCTCGCTCGGCTGGCGACGGACGCCGCCCGTAATCGACGATCCGGTGGTCGCCGAAGCGATGCGTGCCTTTCCGGGTTTGCGCCCGTACGCCCACGGATCGCTGCATCAGGGATTGCTGACCGTGATCATCGGCCAAGGGGTCACCGTGCAGGCCGGCGCCGTCATGGAGCGGCGGGTCGCCGAGATTCACTCCACCGGACTTGAGTTCGGCGGCCGGCGCTTTCTCCCGTTCCCGAGCGCGGAGCAACTGGCGGAGACACCGGTCGAGCGATTGCGCGCGACCGGGCTGACCTGGCGGCGAGCCGAAGGGATCGTGAAGGTCGCACGTCACGTGGCTGATGGCGATGTGCCCGACGACCAGGCGGCCCACGCCGATCCGGAGGGGGTGGCCAGGCGATTGATCGCCTTGCCGATGATCGGGCCGTGGAGTGCGGCGGCGGCGCTGCTTTGGGGAATTGGCAGTGATGACGCCCACGTCAGCGGTGATGTCGCGCTGCTACGCGCGGCCAGAAGAGAGTACGATCGCCCCGAGTTAACACTGAAAACCCTCGATTCGCTCGCGGAAGCGTGGCGGCCTGCACGGGCCTGGGCCGCCCGGGCGCTTTGGCTCAGGCTGCTCGGCCCGGCCCCAATTACTTCGGAACCAAGAGCGTTTGGTCCACGTTCTGACAAGTAATAGCGCGATGCGGTGGGCTATTATCGGATGAAACACGAACCGCTTTCAGATCAATCCGGCCGGACAGACGCTCCTGGCCGGTCTGCCAGGGGATGAACAGGTGATTCGGATCGATCGATCGGGTGGGGTGATTCGGCTGGCGCGACTGGTGATCGCGTTGCTCCTCGTGGTCCTGACGCTGCCGGCGATCGCCATCGCGCAGGAGTCTCCGATCGGTGAGACGGAGTTCACTAGCCCGAAGTACAAGACGCAGATCGAGTGGACCGACGACTGGCAGGTCGATCGGGAGAATTCCTCGATCGAGGTCCGGCGCGATGTGCTCGGCCTGATTTCCGCCAATGGCGACGACGCGGTGCTGATCGAGTTGCAATCGCAACGCAGCTTCCGGACGGGTGAGGAGTACATCCAGGCGGCGCTGCAAACTTATTCCCGCCTGCCCGAATACACGGTTATCGAGGACGCGACTGATCAATCGCCTCCCTCCCTCGTTTTCACGTTCCAGCTCTCGGGCACGGACATCGAGGCGGCCGGCTATGTGCAATCCCAACCGATCGCCGGCGCCACGATGGTGGTGGTGGTGCTCGGCCTGCTCGACGACCTTGAAGCGGTCAAGACGCGCGCGAACGACGACATCACCGTGAACGGTGTGCCGCTGCTCGTGCCGTTGCCGATTTGCGGGGAGGAGGAGACCGGCTCATCGGGCGGCTCCACCACCTCGAAACCGGGCGACAAGACCGAAGCGTCGAGTTCGTCGAACAAAACTGACAAGACAGACACTGACACCACGGATGCCTCGCCGGCCGCGACCTGCGTCGAGGTGTTCCAGTCGTCCGGCAACGAACCGCGACCCACGCCCACACCCGTGCCGCAGGACAGCCGCGGCGATTCCTTCGACCAGCGAAACTGGGACTCCACGCAGTTCCCCGGCGCAGGGTTCAGGTACGACCGCTCCGACTGGCGGGTTGAATCGGAGCTGGTGGCGGAAGACAACTTCGGCCGTGACGGCATCATCCTGTTCCACAACGACTTGTCGGCTTATGTGGTGGTGGAAGTCTTCGATGGCTTCAACGGCCGCGCCGGCGCCTGCATCGATGTCGCCCTCTCCGAAGCGAGCATTTCGCCCGGAAGCGATGAACTCCTGACTGACGCCGATGGCAAACCGATTTCGGGATCGACGCAAGGGCGCGTCTGGGCGGCGTACGCGTATACGCTCGAGCTCGAGGATGAGGACCCCACTGAAGTAGGCGGGTATGTGGAGTGCCGGGCGCTTCCCGGCGCCAAGGGCGTACTCGTTTTTTCCATGATCGCCGTCATCGATTCGTTCGATGATGCGTACGAAGCCATCCAGCCGATGATCGGATCGATTCGACTTGGATAGTGGTCCCCGGGTCGTGGCCCGGGAGCTGCGGTCAGGAGGTGCGATACCTCGATGCGAAGAGTGGGTGTTCCCACCCAAATCGGCGGGCGACGCGATAAATGCCCGTTTCCCGGGGGTAAAAGGACTTGCGTTTCCGGCGAAATCCGCGAGACTGGTAACGGTCGAGGATCTCCCGAAACGTCCGGTCACCGGGGCTGATTCGGGGATGGCGCGGTATGCGACGGCGCGATCCGGAGTGGACGACGAGGGAGTGGTTTCGTCGACCCAAATGAAGGCTCACCGGCAATGCAGGCGGTGATGGAGGAGGAAAGACGGACATGCAACGAATCTTCAGGATGACCGGTGCGCTCGTGGCGGCGCTGATGGTGCTCTTCGCGGCGGGGCCGGTTCTGGCTGCCGCCCAGGCGGGGGTCACCAGTGCGACAACGTACGAAAGCCCCCTCTACGGTTACGAAGTGGAATGGACCGATGACTGGTCGGTAGTCGACGGATTCACAAACTCACTCGAGACATCCGATCAGCTGCGCATCGTGCACGACGAGCTCGGCATTTGGGTTGATATCTGGGGCTTCGACACGAATCGAAGCGCCGAGTCGATGATGACCGCGTACGAAGGGCTGCTGAACGATTCAAGCACCTACTCGAACGTGGAAGCCACGCCAATGGAATCGTCGCTTCCCGAAGCCGGCGTTGTGATCTTCAACTACGAGTTTGGGGATGACGGGACGCCGCTCGAGGAATTGACCGAGTTCCGCCCGATCGACGGCGCGTTCATCGTCACGTCGGTCAAGTCGGCGCCCGATCGCTCGTTGATCGCGGCTGGCCTGGTCGGCACGATGATCACGATCGACGGCGATCCGATCTTCCCGGCGGTCTTCGGCGAAGACACCGGTGATGATGATCCCGCTCCGACCCCGGATCCGGACGATGATGATGGCCCGGTTCGAACCGGCGACGGTCTGGAAGGCAATGTCTACTCCTCCCCGAACTTCGGCGTCGCGCTGGCGTTCGATGAAGATGTCTGGGAGGTCAACGACGAGCAGGAAGCCGAAGACGATGAGGGTCGAGACGTTCTCATCCTCGATCTCATCGAGCCGGCGGGGCGCCTCTGGCTCGAGTCGTACAGCACCATCACCCGGGCTTCTGATTGCATCGAATCGGCCGTCGACGAAGCGATTCCGGACGATGCGGATCCCGCGCCGTTGGAAGACGCCAATGGCGATGAACTGGCCGGAACCTCACGCGGCGTTGCCTGGGCGGCCTACACCTTTGAGAACAGCCGCGGCGAAGAAAGCGCGACCTACGTGGAGTGCCGCGCGCTGCCGCAAGGCGCCGGCGTCTTCGTCGCCACGCTGGTGACGGGCCTGGACGACTTCGAGGATGCGTTCGCGGCAACGCAGGACGTGCTCACGACCGTCAACATCCAGGGCGGCGAGCCGCTCGACGTGGACACGGATGATGAAGATGTCGTCGACGAGCCGGACGAGGATGTCACCCCGGAGCCGGACGATGAAGACACCGATCCGGTCAGCGGCACCGTCTACGAGAGCCCGACCTGGGGCTTCGAACTCGAAGTCGACGAGAGCGTCTGGGAAATCGTGCGCGATCGTTCCCGCAACGATGTCGACACCCTGCAGCTCGAAGGTGAGGGCGACCTCTTCGTCGACGTGAGCTCGTTCGAAATGCCGCGCCGCGCCGATGCGCAGTCGTGCGTCGAGGACTTCGTCGCGGACTTCGATTTCGAGATCCAGGTTGATGATGAGAACGACGGGGGCGAAATGTTCGCCGTGCTCGGCGTTTACGAGGACGATGATGCCGAGGAGTGGTCGATCGTGGTCGCCTGCCACGAGGATCCGGAAGGGGAATACCTGGTGCAGATCGTCGCTGAAGCGCCGATCGACGCCGAGGACGACCTGCTCGACGCGCTCACCCCGCTTATGAACTCGATCGCGTTCCCGTAGGTTCCGCATCGAACCTGACTGAACCGAGCCAGGGCCGGGGTGGATTTCCGCCCCGGCCCTGGTCATGTGCATTGACGGTTTTTGGTTCTGGCGCCGACCCATTGGGCTCGAAGCCCAATGCTGACAACGGAAGGGGCTCCGCCTCTGGGTGGCTGGTGTCGCACCCTGAGTGGCGGAGCCAAGTTCGTCCTTGGCCTGTGGTTCTCAACCACAGGGGATCGGGTGGTTCGAGATTTCAGCCCTTCGAAAGGGCGACCGTCAGTTTGTTGGTGATCACCTCGCCCGGTTCGATGACGCGGTGGGTGCCAGTGGTTTCCATGATGTGATTCAGGCCGCCCGGCCAGGAGGTCGCCGGCTCGATCGCCATCGTGTAGACCTCGCCGTACATCATGCCGTAGGTGTGGGCGTGCAATTCCTCCCACAACCAGGCGTAGGGGAAACCGGCCCGATCCCACGAGAATTCGACCCGCGATCCATCGCCCTGGTTGTGGATGGCGTACCAGGCGCGCTGATCGGCGAACTCGCCGATGAAGACCATCAGCCCGTGCGGCGTATCTTCGCCAGGGATGACGGAGGCATCGAGCGGGCCGTTTTTCGTTTGGATGATCGGCCAATCATGGGTGGAGCCTGGTTCAATGGTGTCGTCCTTGGAGTCCGGATCGACCAGCACCTTCGTGGCGTTGGTTTCGATGACGCAGGTGCCATCGAGGAAGGGCGGTCCGAAGGCCGGGTGATGCACCCACATGTAGGGGAGGGGGACACGACCCTTGTTCTCGGCCCGGCCCTCGACGGTCAGCTCCGGTTTGTCGTCGCTGAGGCGCATCGTGCGCTCCAGAACGAAGGGGCTGCGCACCAGGCGAACGTAGAGCCGGACGCCATCGGGCAGAATCTCCCAGTCCCAGCCCGAAACCGAGGCTTCGCCGTGGTACGGCAGGCTCACCCCGTTGATTTCGCTGGCGGTGCCGCCGTTCGGGAAGAGTTCCTGCCAGCCACCCGGATAGGCTTCGTGCCAGGCGACGGACGAGTTGGGCGCGGTGGCGATCAGGCCGGGCCGACGCAAACCCCACGGCGATTTCCACATCGGATCGAAACCGCTCGCCTTGTGCACGATCGAGATGATGTCGGCGCCCTTGTCGGGCAGCACCGTCACGGCCAGGTGCTCGTTCTCGATCACGAGTCCGAACACCCCGCGTTTGAGTTCAACTTCGGTAACCGTCGCGCCCATGCTTACGCTGCTCCTGTCGCGGGAATCAACTGGACTTCGAGTCCAAACGGCGTTTTCACGTAGATGTACCCCCGTTCGTTCGGTTCGCGGATTTCCACACCGGGGAAGGCGCCGATTCGTTCGAGCGCGGCCGGCATGTCGGTGACCTTGACCGCGAGGTGGCGGCCGCCGGCGTCGCAATTGCGCGCCGGGGTGGTCGAGCGATCGGGCGCCTCCCAGGCGAGGAACTCGACCGGCGCATTGCCGGCGCGGACGAACCGGAAGCTGGCGGTGGCGCGATCGGGCACTCCGAAGCGACGGCTCATGGTGTCGCCATCGGCAGCGCCGAGCGTGCCGGCTCGCTCCGGCACCAGTTCGAACCCGAGCACCTCGATCGCGAAACGGATCGCCTGATCGAGATCGGAAACGACGTAGCCGACGTGGTCTATGCCGGCGAATGGACTGCTCATACCGCTCCCTTGTTTCATTCGCCGCGCAGCGTTTTCATGCCGGCGGTGATGGCGGCGTTGATGAAGCCGACATCGCTGCCGCAGGTGAGGAACTGGAACCCCTCGGCGGCGAGGTCCTTCGCCTGCTGCGGACTGCTGCCGGCGAAACCGGTGATCTTGCCCGTGTTTCGGGCGGCGGCAAGTGCGATTTCCTTGGCCTCGGCCAGCACTTCCAGGCCGGATGGGGAGAATGGGTGATGGCCGTAAGAGAGTTGCAGATCGGCCGGCCCCATCCAGAAGCCGTCGACACCCGGGGTCGCCAGGATCGCCTCGGCGTTTTCGATGGCCGATTTCGATTCGATCTGGACCGCGACGAAGAGCTCCTGATCGATCCACTCGGGGTAATCGACCCCGTAGTTGAAGGCGCGGCCCCAGCCCCAGGAGCGATTGCCGACCGGGGGCAGGCGGCAGGCATCGGCGGCAGCTTTCGCCTCTTCCGGGGTATCGACCTGCGGGATGATGATGCCGAGCACGCCCTCATCGAGCAGCCGGCCGATCATCGGGAAGAAGTTGCGAGTCACCCGCGCGATCGGCACGGCGCCGCCGGCCCGCGCGGCGATGAAGGCCGGCGTGAGGCTGTCCGGTCCCCACGAGCCGTGCTGGGTGTCGATCATCACGAAATCGTTGCCGCTGCCGGCGAACGCCTCGACGATGATCGGCGAACCGTAACTCGCCTGGAATCCGAAGGCCGGCTCTCCCGCGAGCATTTTTCGTTTGGCGTGATTCTCGAAACGCATCGGCGTCCTCGCTTTCAATGGTCTAACCACTGTTCCTGATTGGTTCGCATCCTACCAGTCCGCCCCCGAATCCGCGAAGCGTGCGCCGAATGACTGATAATCGTTTCGAGTGGGAGTAGGGACGTGGAAAAGCGATCGATCGACGCGCGCCTCGGGTACGATCTCTGGGCTGAGGACTATGATGAAACGGTGAACCCGGTCGTCTGGATCGACGCCTGGGCGTTGACCGACCGCTTGACCGTCGCGCCAGGAGAACGGGTGCTCGATGCGGGCTGCGGTACCGGCCGCAACTTTGCGCGGTTGCTCGATCAGGGCGCCGAGTTGACCGGGGTCGATTTCTCGGCCGGGATGCTCCAGATCGCCCAATCGAAGCACCCGGGTGTCCCGCTGATCCAGGCCGATCTCCAGGGCGATTGGCCGTTCGAAGCCCGCTCGTTCGATCTAGTTGTCTGCGCGCTGGTAGGTGAGCACCTCGGCGAACTCGGTCACGTTTTCCGGGAGACGCGCCGGGTGCTGGCCGATGAGGGCCGGCTCATCTTCTCTGTCTATCACCCCGCAATGGCGGCGGCCGGCAAGGAAGCGCGCTTCATCCGTGGAGCCACCGAGTTTCGCCTGGGCGCCTTCAAGCACGAGCTTGACGACTACCGCACCGCGCTCGAGCGGGCCGGTTTCGCCCGCATCGAAGTAGTGGAATTCGAGGGACCACCGGAACTCGCCGAAGCCATGCCATCCAAAGCGAAATACGTCGGCTTCCCGCTCCTGGTCATCTTCGAAGCCCACGCACGCTAGCTAGCGCGCCAGGACCGTCAGTGTGGCGTCCGGGAAGGCGTCGACCAGTGCGCGGGCGATGCGCTCCTGATGGTTCTCCGATGCCGTGCGGCGGCACGTGATTTCGAGGTTGACCCCGTCTGGACCGGATTGCTTGAGCCGGATCGTCGGATCGCTATCGCCGTCGGTCACCGCATCGATCACCGCGCGCGCTTTTGACTCCGCGTCATCGATCGATGATTTGATGCCGGTCAGCTCGACCGTGAATGGGCGCGAACGGCGGGTCGAGCGGTTGCTGACGACCTGATTGAACACCGTTTGATTCGGGATCAGCACCAGCTCCTGACGGTCGTTCCGAATGCGGGTGACGCGCAGGTCGATCCGCTCCACCCAGCCCTCCTCGGTCAGCAGGCGAATGCGATCTCCGGTCTGAAAAGGCTGTTCGGCCAACAGGTAGATGCCGCAGAAGATATTGCGCAGGACGTCCTGCAGCGACAGGGCGATGGCGGCGGTGGCGAAGCCGAGAAAGGTGACGAGCGAGGCGGAATCGACGCCGAACGCCGAGAAGACCATCGTCGCCATCAGCACGAACAGCAGTACCCGGACGATATTGTCGAGCAGGGCGGGGAAGCTGTTGTCGATGCCGAAGCGGTCCTTGGCGTACTCGCGCACGCGGGATCGGACGATCCTGGAAGCGAAATAGATCGCGACGATCAGCAGCACCGAGATCACGAAATCCCAGAAATTGGGACCGATCAGGCTTGAGAGCCGATCGCCGATCCGGTTCAGGCTGTCTGAAATGAACGGCATCGATGGTGCTTTCCAAATGATGTTCGATTGCATACCGGGAATGTACGGTATCGCATCGGTTCGCGCCGATCAGTCGAGCCGGCTGCGAAGGTAACCGGCCGCGTGCAGCGCTTCGATCAGCGGATCGAGTGAGGCCGGG
>JADLGF010000379.1 GCA_020849415.1 Thermomicrobiales bacterium | reverse complement strand
GCCTGAGCGAGCGCGCTCTTCACAGAAGGATCCAGGGACGATGCCCTTTCCCGAACCGATGTCGATCGAGCAAATCAGATCGTTGATTCGGGATGTGCCCGATTTCCCGAAGCCGGGCATTCTCTTCCGGGATATCACGCCGATGCTGGCGAACGGCGAGGCGTTGCACACGGCCGCCTCGCTGCTGGCGTCGCCGTTCGAGGCGATCGACCTGGTGGTGGCGATCGAGAGTCGCGGCTTCATCCTCGGCGCGCCGGTGGCGCTCGAACTCGGCGCCGGTCTGGCGCCGGTACGCAAAGCCGGCCGGCTGCCGTACGAGACGATCCGGGCCGATTACGCGCTCGAATACGGCACCAACACGCTCGAAATGCACGTTGACGCGGTCAAGCCGGGACAGCGCGTGCTGATCGTGGACGATCTGCTCGCCACCGGCGGTACGGTCGGTGCGACGATCTCGCTGGTGGAGCGCCTCGGCGGTGAGATCGCGGGGATCAGCGTGCTGGCGGAACTGCTGGCCCTGCACGGTCGGGAGGCGGTGCGTCCGCACGAGGTCCACTCATTGATTTCGTACTAGGTCATCCCGCGGTTTGATCTGCCTCATCGAGAAATATCTCCTCGATCGTCAGGTCGAACAGCCTGGCGAGCCGAAAGGCGAGGGGGAGGCTGGGATCGAATTTTCCCTTCTCGACGGCGTTGATCGTTTGTCTGGACACGCCGGCAAACTGGGCAAGATCGGCCTGGGTCCAATTGCGTTCGGTTCGAAGGTCTTTCAGGCGGTTCTTCATCGGTATCTCAGGTGTCCCGCGGCCGTGGCAACGACATAGATGACTGACATGAGTATGGCGAGGCTGCCCGCGTCAGCGTTATAGCTGATGAGATCAGCGGAGTCAGCGACGATATAGGCGAATCCGGCAACCCAGGTCACGCCGAGGGTGATGGCCAGCGCGTCCTGCATGATCTTTCGCTGCAACTCATCGATGGCCCGGAGATACCTCGCGTGCGCCACGATCCATCCGATGCCGATGCCAACGTTAAGGGCAACCGCGGCCCAACTCATCGTGTCGGAATCCCAGAGTGACTCCGGACCGAATTTGGCCAGGGCGAGGGTCGCGCCCCAGGCGAACGTCCACAGAAAGAGTTGGAACGTCGCTTTGATCGAGTCCTGATACCCCTCGGTCCGGGTTTGTGTTTGCACGAGCGTTCCTTTCGCTGGTGTGAAGTCAAATACACTTGACACGATAGCGAACGATGGGGATGATGTCAAGCACGCTTGACATCGGTTGGGCGACGATTCCGGGTTGTCTGATGATTCGAACTACAATTGGGAAATGGGCCTGGTCAGCGGGAGCCGGGCCGTATTGCGATGGGAGTACACGATGGCCCCAGCTCTGAGAATCAGTAACGGCGAGTATCTGGGACGCCGCAAGAAGATCTTCGAGACCCTGGCCGATAAGGACGTTTCGGCGGTCGTCGTCTTTTCTCCGACCAATGTTTCCTATTTCAGCCGCTTTGCCTTTGTTCCGACCGAACGGCCGATGTGGTTCGTTTTCACGCCGAACCACGCGGCGCTTTTCGTGCCGCGGCTGGAAGAGGAGCACGCGCACGAGTTCGTGCTGGCGGACGAAGTCTTCAGCTACCCCGAATATCCCGATCTGACGCCCCCGCTGGAAATGCTGAAAAGCTACCTGATCGAAAAGGGACTCGGGTCGGCGAATATCGCGGTCGATTCCGACGGCTACGGCCGGCTGTACGGCTACCGCGGTCCGAGCGTGAGCTCGCTGGTGCCGGACGCTAAGGTCATCAGCATCATGGACGAGATCGAGTACATGCAGATGATCAACACCGAGGAAGAACTCGCGTTGATCCGCGAGAGCGCCCGGTGGGGGAATCTGGCGCACGCGCTGCTGCAGGACTACTGCGAAGTCGGCGTGCCGGAAACCGAGATTTCGAACCGCGCCTCGATCGACGCCTCGCGGATCATGCTGCAAGCGCTTGGTCCTGAGTATCGCGCCCATGGCTGGGGTCGCAGCGGCGCCTTCGCCGGTTTCCGCGGCCAGATCGGGAAGGAATCGGCGCTGCCGCACGCGCTGTCGAACAACGCGCGGCTCCAGGCGGGCGATGTGCTCGTCACCGGCGCCGGCGCGCCGGTATGGGGCTACGACAGCGAGCTCGAGCGGACAATGATCATGGGTGAGCCGAACGAGAAGCAGGTCACCTACTTCAACCACATGTTCAATCTGCAGACGATTGCGCTTGATGCGATCAAGCCGGGGATCACCTGCGCCGATGTCGACAAGGAAGTGCGCCGCTACTTCGAGGACAACAACCTCATGGAGAACTGGCGGCACCACACCGGCCACGCCAAGTCGATGCTGATCCACGAAGCGCCGTTCCTCGATCACGGTGATAACCGGGTGATCGAGGTCGGGATGGTGTTCACGGTCGAGCCGGGCGTGTACGTGCCCGACTTCGCGGGGTTCCGTCACAGTGATACCGTCGCGGTGACCGAGACGGGGATCGAATTCCTGACCTACTACCCGCGTGATCTGGAGAGCATGATCATTCCGCTGTAGGCGCCTTGAATTCATGACCCATGGTTCAAAACCATGGGCTAAACCAAACAAAAACGCCTTCGGCGTTGGGTGGGTGACGGTGATGAGCCGTTGTGCGGCCGCCCAAGGCCGGAGGCGTTTACGTTGCGCATAGAATGAGGCGAAGGGTCTGGCGAAGAACGCCGGGCCGACGTTCTGGTAGGAGGAATCGATGGCCCCCGTATTGCGCATCAGTAACGGTGAATATCTCGCACGCCGATCGAGGCTGTTCGAAACGTTGGCCGGGAAAGATGTGTCCGCGGTCGTGCTCTTTTCGGCGAACAATGTTTCGTATTTCAGTCGCTTTGCATTCGCCCAAACTGAGCGGCCGATGTGGTTCGTGTTCACGCCGAATCACTCCGCGCTCTTCGTGCCCCGGCTGGAAGTGGAGCACGCGGAGGAATTCGCCCT
>JADLGF010000378.1 GCA_020849415.1 Thermomicrobiales bacterium | reverse complement strand
CTCTTCCCGGAACTCGTCACCCTGATCAACGGGATGAAGACCGGCGAGACCAGCGAAACCGAGATCAGCTTCGCCGAGGATTCGGAAGAGGTTGATGAGCGCCTGAAGGGCAAGACCCTTCATTACAAGATCACCCTCAACAAGCTCGAGAACCGCAAGCGGCCGGAACTCGACGCTGAATTCGCCCAGGCGGCGGCGCAGGTCGATAGCGTCGAGGCGCTGCGCGAGGAGGTCCGCAAGGATCTTCACCGCGAAAAGACCCAGCAGAGCCGCAACGAGGCGATCAACGAGATCTACGACAAGATCGCCGATGGCGCCACGCTCGAAATCCCGGGCGTGATGATCGACGAGGCGGTTCAGGAAGAGATCAAGCAGGTCGAGCAGCGCTTCGCCCAGCAGGGGATGCCGCTCGACATGTACCTCCAGTTCCAGGGCCAGACGCGTGACACCTACGCGGACGAAATCCGCGCCGGGGTCGAGCGCCGCATGCGCCGCTCACTGGTGCTGGGCGTGGTCGCCGAGCGTGAGGGCATCGTGATCGACGATGAGGCGATCGAGGCCGAGATCGCCAGCCAGACCGCCTCGGTGCCGAACGCCGACGCGCTGCGCGATCTCTACAGCAAGGAAGGCTACTTCCGGCAGCTGCTCAAGGATGATCTCTACAACCGCAAGCTCTCCGCCCGCCTGATCGAGATCGCCACCGAGGGTGGCGAGGCGGTCACCAACGGCTGGGTCGAGCCGATCGAGACCGAGGAAGCGGCGGCCGAGAGCTCGCCCGCCATGGGCATCGCCGCCGCGCCGGCCGGTGATCTGCCGCACGGCGCCGTCGCCGGCGGCGGCGAACACGATTGCCCGGAGGGCTTCCCGATCAAGGGCAACGCCTCCTCGATGATTTACCACGTGCCGGGTTCCGGCTCGTACGAGCGCACCATCCCCGAGATGTGCTTCGCCACCGAAGAGGATGCGATCGCCGCGGGTTACCGGGCCAGCAAGAGCAGCGTGAAATCGGGCGAGAGCGACGAGTAATCCCGCCGCTTCTGATCGAGACTGATCCAATCACGAACCGGGAGCCATGCGGCTCCCGGTTCGTGCGCTGAATGGCGGAAAAACATCAACGCGGCGTTAAGCCGCTGCAAGCCGCAAATGACCGCGTTCGTTCGCCGGGCAACCAGGTTTTCAGCCCTCCCGCTTCGTCGCATCGAACACCTTTTTGCGCAGTCACCGGCGAGAAACCGGGCGAAAATCCCGGCAATCCGCCACGTCCGGCGTTAGAATGAACCCAGCGCGCTTCGAGTTCCGGAAGCTGGCAAAGGGATGGCTTCCCGGTGGGCCAGTCCGGCGGAGCGCAGTGGAACACAACAGAGGAATCAACCAATCATGACGATCCCGCAGATAGAAAATCTCGTTCCGATGGTGGTGGAAAGCTCGAACCGCGGTGAGCGCGCGTTCGACATCTACTCCCGCCTCCTGAAGGACCGGATCATCTTCCTCGGCACGCCGGTGGAAGACCAGATGGCGAACCTGATCATCGCCCAGCTCCTCTACCTGGAGCACGAGAACCCCGAAGCCGATATCAAGCTCTACATCAACTCGCCGGGCGGCGTGGTCTATTCCGGACTCGCCATCTACGACACGATGCAGATGATCAAGCCCGATGTCGCCACCTTCTGCATGGGCATGGGCGCCAGCATGGCGGCCGTGCTGCTGGCGGGTGGAGCGCAGGGCAAACGGTACGCGCTGCCGAACGCGCGCATCATGATCCACCAGGGCTCGGCCGGCTTCCGCGGCAACGTGCCGGACATCGAGGTCGCGGCCCGCGAAACCCTCAACCTCACCACCAAACTGACGCAAATTCTCGCCGATCACGCCGGCCAGCCGTTTGATAAAGTGAAGCGCGATACCGAACGCGATTACTACATGACGGCGGCGGAGGCGAAGGACTACGGCCTGATCGACGAAGTGCTCGAACCGGCCAAACCGATCGCGGCGCCGGCGGCCTCCGGGGAGTGACATTCGCGGGCGCGCGGCCGGGGCTCCACGGCCGATGCTTCGCCCGCGTAACCGGTGATCGGGAGCGGATTCATGAGCGATGTGCGAGGTGGTCGGGTGCATTACCGGTGTTCGTTCTGCAATAAGGGCCAGGAAGAAGTCCGACGCCTGATTGCCGGACCCAGCCAGGTGTATATCTGCGACGAGTGTGTGCAACTCTGTCGCGAAATCATCGAAGAAGAGGAGCCGACTCCCCAGCGGGTGCAGCCGGCCCTGACGCGGGTGCCGACCCCGCGCAAACTCTACGAACAGCTCAACCAGTACGTGGTGGGGCAGGATCGCGCCAAGAAGATCCTCTCGGTCGCGGTTTACAACCACTACAAGCGGATCACCGCCGGCCTCGAAGGCGACGATGATGTCGAGCTCCAGAAGAGCAACATCCTCCTTGTCGGCCCGACCGGCAGCGGCAAGACGCTGCTAGCGCAAACGCTGGCCCGGCTGCTCGATGTGCCCTTCTCGATCGCCGATGCCACCGCCCTCACCGAGGCCGGGTATGTCGGCGAGGATGTCGAGAACATCCTGCTTCGCCTGATCCAGAGCGCCGGCGATGTCCAGCGCGCCCAGCACGGCATTATCTACATCGACGAGATCGACAAGATCGCCCGCAAGGCCGATAACCCCTCGATCACCCGCGATGTCTCCGGTGAAGGCGTGCAGCAGGCGCTGCTCAAGATCATCGAGGGAACCGTGGCGAACGTGCCGCCGCAGGCCGGACGCAAGCACCCGCACCAGGAATACATCCAGATCGACACCCGCAACATCCTCTTCATCTGCGGCGGGGCCTTCGAGGGCCTCGAGCCGATCATCCAGAAGCGGATCGGCAAGCACGGCGGCATGGGCTTCGGCTCGGTCGTTGAGAAGAGCGACGAGGTCGAGAACGCGATGCAGCACGTCACCCACGACGATCTGCTCAAGTACGGCCTGATTCCGGAATTCATCGGCCGCCTGCCGGTGACGGTGGCGCTCGACGAACTGACGCTCGATGATCTCAAGCAGATCCTCACCGAGCCGAAGAACGCCGTGGTCAAGCAGTACCAGCGCTTCTTCGCCATCGACAATGTCGAGCTCGTCTTCACCCCGGACGCGATCGAGGCGACCGCCCGCCAGGCGGTCGAACGCAAGACCGGCGCCCGCGGCCTCCGCTCGGCGATCGAGGAAGTGCTGCTCGAGGTGATGTACGAGATTCCCTCGCACGACAACATCTCGAAGTGCATCGTCGATGAGAACGTGATTCTCAACCGCTCCCGGCCGCTGCTGGTCACGATCGGCGGGCAGGAACTCCACTACGCCGAATCGGCGTAACGGCGGAAATCAACCAAAACGAACAGGGCGCCGGAATAATCCGGCGCCCTTGGTGTTTTAACCCTCACCCCCGGCCCCTCTTCCGTTGCGACGGTCGAGGGGCTTTTTGTGGCTCTGGTTCGCATCATCTCCCCTCTCCTGCCGCAGCGGGAGAGGGGCCGGGGGTGAGGGTTTTTATCCCCGGCGATCCCGAATGACGCCGATGCCGGTGCGGATTTCGCCGAGGTGGTAGGTGGTGTGGCCGATCAGCGCGATCGCACCGCCGATGTAGTTCTCGTCCCAGCCATCGAAGCGATCGACGAACGCGCGCACCTGCGCGAGATCACCCTTGACCCGCTCGATCAACGCCGCCCACTCGTCATCGGTGACGGTGGTGACATCGGTCCACGACGCCGCCCAATCGACCTGCGCGCCCGGACCCTGTGCGATCGCCTCGATGTAGACCGCCAGGTGATTCACCTGCGCGGCCAGGCTCGCCGTTTGCGAAGAGACGCGCTCGGAAGCCTCGGCGGCGGTAACGCCGGCCAGTGTCGGCAACAGTTGTTCGCCGCCGTCGAAGATGAAGCCGTGGGATTCATCGAAGACTTCTGCGAGGATCGTCTTGAACGCGGACCGAAAAGTTGATACTGGAATCGTCGGTTCGTTGGTCATCGTCGCCTCCGTTGCGGT
>JADLGF010000377.1 GCA_020849415.1 Thermomicrobiales bacterium | reverse complement strand
GGAGCGCGCCGTTCGCGATCGGCGCCGATCCGAGAAGTTGTCCCGATTCGGTCGCTACTGACAGCACCACCACCGGCTGCAAGCCCAGATCACCCTGGTTGGTCAGCGTCATCGAGAGCGACGGTCCACGATCGAGGTTTTCGCAGACCGCTACCGACCCGATCTCGAGGTCCGGCTGATTGACGAACGCGACCGTGGTTACCAGCGGCTCCGTCCCGTTCAGATAGTGAAATGTGCCGTCCGCGCGGTAGGAGTCGCCCGGGGAGAGGGGGAGCGATCCCTGGGCGATCGCCACGGCGGTGATGCCAGGCAAGAGCGGTGTCGATTCCGGGAACGCGAGGCTGCCCGCGGCCGAACCATCGGCGGCCTGCACGACAACCTCGCCGCGCGGGGCGATCAGGTGGACATTGCCGTCGTTGATGATCTCGGCGCGGAAGCCGATACGGCCATCCGTTTCCAGCACTGGAGCGAAGCGCTCGATCCGGGCCGAACGCGCGATGTTCCCCTCGCCATCGACCGTGATCAGGAACCCCACCACGAGTTGACCGGATAACGCCGCCTCGTTCTCCGCAACCTCTCCGGCGGCCGAGGTCAGGCTGACACCGGCGTAATAGCCACCGGTGGTGGCATCCGACGGGATGGCGATGCTGACCGTGAGCGTGGCGCCTTCACCGGCGGCGATCTCAACCGAATCGGCCGGGGTGCTCAGCCAGCCTACGGCCGAGCGCTCATCGGCAATGCCGGGCGTCGCCTCGATCGCGATGGCCAGGGTGACCGCTTCATCCCCCTTGTTTCTGACGGAGAGGTCGTGCGTGCCTTCGGAGCCCGGCGTGCCGGCCAGATCGACCAGCCCCGGTGTCACCGAGAAGCTGACACTCGCGCGGGCCGGCGCCCCGAACCCGGCTCCGAGCACCGCAACCAGGACCAGTCCCAACGCAATCCGCCACCCGCGATGTCCCGTCATCGATCGCACCTCACCTGGCTGAAGGAACCTCCGCGCGATCGAACCACGCGTCAATCCTGTTATCAGCCCACCGGCACGCTGGCGACCAGTCGATCGAGTTCCGCGATGGCGATATCGCAATCTTCGCGGGTGATTTCATAGTGGGTGACGGCCCGCAGGATCGACGGTTCGTAGAACGCCCCGAGGCGCACGCCGCCTGGATCGAGCCTGGTTGCGACGTCCTGCGCCGACATACCGGTGCCCGACACATCGATGAAAACGAGGTTGGTTTCAACGCCGTAGGGAAGGGTAATACCGGGAATCTGCGCGAATCCCTCGGCCAGGTACTTCGCGTTGGCGTGATCTTCAGGCAGCCGGTCGATCATCGTCTCCAGCGCCACGATGCCGGCGGCGGCGATGATCCCGGCCTGGCGCATCGTGCCACCGAGATACTGGCGGTGCACCCGCGCCTGTTGAATGAAATCGCGCGATCCGCAGAGCACCGAGCCGACCGGCGCCGCCAATCCCTTCGAGAGGCAGAAGGTAACCGAATCGGCCACCGAGGCGAGCGTTGCCGCCGGTACGCCCAGGGCTGCGGCCGCATTGAAGACGCGGGCGCCATCGAGGTGGATTGCCAACCCGCGTTCCCGCGCGATCGCGACGTGCGGCGCGGTTTCTTCCAGCGTCAGCGCCGTACCACCGGCGGTGTTGAAGCTGTTTTCGAGCATCAGCATGGTGATCTTGTCGCCGGGGCCGTCGATCGCGGCCCGCAGCGCCGCCGGATCGGAGCATCCGCGCCCCATGTCCGGCAGGAAGAGCGGTTTGGTGAGCGGCGCGATCCGGGGATCAGCCCGCAGCGTGTAGGCGACGTGATTCCCCTGCACCCCCACCAACCGTTCATCCGGACCGGTGAAGGTCAGTGCCGCCACGAGGTTCGATTGCGTGCCGCTCGGCATGTAGAGCGCGGCTTCCTTGCCGAGCAGGTCGGCGGCGCGCTCCTCGAGTTCGATGACGGTGGGATCTTCCTGAAAACCGTCATCGCCAACGGCGGCCCGCGCCATTGCCTCGCGCATGGCCGGGGTCGGCCGCGTTGTGGTGTCGCTGCGTAGATCGATCGTTTTCACGCGTCCTCACTTCCCGGTCCGGTCCCGCCGTCGGGAAGGTTGCCGCCTCGAAGAGGCGCTCGGTCCCGGTTGGTCCGCCATCAGACGTCTGAACAATTATATTGCGATTTGCTGATGGTGTCGCCCCACCAATTTTCCACATCGCCAATCGATGTTTCTCATGGTGCGGCGATCAGGGCGATTCGATCGGCGCGGTGGATTCGGGGGTCGATTCGGCCGGTGTGTCGGGTGGCGCCGGGGTTTCTTCCAATGGTGGTTTCTCCAATGGCGCCGGCGTGGCCGGACTGCTGTCGACGATCGGCTCAGGGGTAGCCGGAACAGCGATCTCCGGAGTGGGGGTGGCCGGCTCTTCCGCCAGGGTCACACCCGGGCCGCCGGTGATGGTGACTGCGTTTGTCTGCGCGCGGGCGCTTGGGCCATCCCCACGCACCGAGTGTTGCCCATCTGCCGCCCAATTGGGCACCGGAATCCAGAGCTCGCCGCTACCAGTGTTCGAGGTAGTGACCCAGCCGACCTCCACCCAGGTGCTGTTCCGCAGCCACCGGACGCGCACCGATTCCTTTTTGGCGAAGCCGCGCAACGATATCTTCACCCGCTCGCCCCGAGCGGCCTGACCGGGAATCAGCTTCACTCGCGGCACGATCGTCAGCGTGCGGAATGGTTTCCAGACGCCGCTGGCATCGAGTCCGACCCGGTAATCGCCGAGCGGCGTTGCGGGCGCTGGAATCGTGGCGGCAACATTGCCGTTCGCGTCACTCATCACCTGGGCGACCGGCGTTCCCTTCCAGGTCACCGCTACGGGCGCCGAGATCGGGAAATAGCGGCCGGTGATCCGCACCTTGACGTTGACGGTGGTGCGATAGGTGGAGAGCGTCATCTCCGCGGCCGCGATCGCCGGGCAGCTCGAACTCCGGATGCCGAATCTGACGTCCTGTTCGTTATAGGCGTCGTGCAAGGTGTAGAAGAATTCGACCGCCCCGATCTCAACGTTGTCGCTGAACCAGGCGAGCCGGCCGCCGGTGAAATAGAGCGGGCCCTGCGGCATTCCACTCAAGGTGGTGAGGGAAAAGACTTTGGACCCGCTGGCGATGCTGGCCGATTGCTCAGGACCGCTTTGCACCAACTGCCGGCCGGTGGCGACCACCTGATAAACGCGGGGTTCCCACGTGATCCGTTGGTTCGGCTTCCCGGTAATGGCGGTTGCGGTCGGGGCCGGAATCTTGAGCGCCGTCTGCCAAACGCCGCCCGGTCTGGTGTAACGGCATTCGCCGGTCTTGAGGTTGGTGTCGTAGCTGCCCGGTGCCCCGCTCGATGCGATGACCGTCGACCAACTCGATGAACTCTGGGCCGGGGTGCGATCGACGCCGCCCGGAGGAATCGCGATCAAGCCACCGATCACCACAATAACTAGAAGCCAGCGCCACCGCGCCACGGACAACCTCGCTATTCATTAACAATACGAACGGTCAGCGCCCCAATTCTTGCCCATGACCATCCCTCCCCGCAAGTCCCCTGAGAAGCATCGAGCCGACCAACGGTTCACGCTCCGTCGACTGGCTGCTCCGCCTGGGTCGTCAGCCCAACATGGTTATTTTCAAGTTGACGGGTTTGGGACGGTTGCTACAATGCGGCTGCTGTAAATTTCCTGCATGGGAGTGGTTGCAGCTAACAACAAAG
>JADLGF010000376.1 GCA_020849415.1 Thermomicrobiales bacterium | reverse complement strand
TACGGTGTGCAGTTGCTCGAGAAGCAGCGGCTTCGCTTCCAGTACAACGTCTCCGAGCGGCAGTTGCAGCGCGCCTACGAGCAGGCGACCCGCAAGAGCGGCCCGACCGGTGAACTGCTGATCCAGCAGCTCGAGACGCGCCTCGATGCGATGGTGCTTCGCGCCGGCCTTGCTCCCTCGATCTTCGCCGCCCGCCAGTTCGTCACCCACGGCCACATCTCGCTGAACGGCAAGAAGGTCAACATTCCGAGCCAGCGCGTGAAGCCGGGCGACTCGTTCACCGTCCGCGAGAAGAGCAAGAACCTGGTCATGTTCCAAGAGGGCCGCGTGCCCGCCAACGTGCCGGGCTACCTCTCGTTCGACGAGAGCACCCTGACGGCCAAGCTCGTCTCCCTCCCGCCGCGCGATGAGGTCCCCGTGATCGTCAACGAGCAGCTGGTGGTCGAGTACTACAGCCGCTAGGTTTCACGGTCTCCCAACACGAGTTCAAAAGACCGAGGCGGTTTCGCCTCGGTCTTTTTGCATCTCCCGCGTATCGCCTCGCTCCGGAACCAGGTGAGCACCCACGGTGTACTGAGGTTAACGAGCCGTCACCGAATCGGGAGGAGGTGTGGACATGGGGAGACGAGCTCGATTCATCCAGCTGTTGGTCGCTCTATTGGCGTTCACCGGCACCGGCATCGGTGCTTAGATGCTGATAGGTGACGGGAACGCCGCCGCGGGCTTACCAACAGCTGATTGCCCGATCACGCTGCCCAGTGGCTCCGTTCCGCCAAACGAACGACCCGGAGATGGCTGGCATGGTAACGGCGCAATTTGGGTAGGGCTCCCGATCGACGGCACCTTTTCAGCGCCGCCGGAAGACCCGGTCGATGTCGGTCCCCCGGCGGGGAAGATCGTCCGGTTTCGAGACGACTCAGGAGCGGAGTCACATATCCACGGCCACTCGCTCCTGGACCCGACGCTCGAAGCGCTGGTCGAGCGCCCGCATGGCTGCGAATCCCACGTCCAGGTTTCGGCCGTTACATTCCCCGGCAACGGCTGCTGGGTCCTTCACCCAACCACCATGAACGCGGCGTTGACGGTAACTCTATTGATTGATCGACGGGATTGAACAGCAATGGTTAAGTGGCTTGCGACACGCTCTCCGTCAACAAACCGGACTTCGGAGAAAGCATCAGGCAAAGCGACTGCCGCAGGAATCGCAATCGGCGAGGTGTTTCCGGCTCAGTAGCCGCGAAGTCAGTCTCTGAATTGGTCGTTCCAGTATTGCGTCGAGCGCAGGCGACTTCCGGCTTCACTCATCAGGAACGGGTGTCGTGCGGGCGTGGGGTGGGGCGTTGCGTATGAAGTCAGCCGCGTCGTGGATTGGCAGGTCGGCCGGATCCGCGTACACCACCACCTGCCCCGCCTCCACCACGACCGGATACGTCTTGACCCGCGCTTTGGGATCGACCAGGCAGCGGCCCGTAGCGATCTCGAACTCCCACATGTGCCACGGGCACCGGATGATTTCACCCTCGCGGATAAGCTCGAGATTCGCATTCTCCACCGTCGGCGGACCGTCAGCGACCACCAGGGGACCCACGCGACCGGTGCAGAGCGGTCCCGATTTATGGGGGCAGAGGTTCCGAAGCGCGTGAAACGTGCCGTTCACATTGAAGACGCCGATTCCGGCACGACCTCGGAACGGCACGACCAGCTTGCGTTCTCCGGGATGTATCTCCTCGATGGTCCCAACGACAATGCGCCGCGTGTTATCGACCATCGCTTACAGCATCTTCGATCCCGAAAAGCTCACGGGCGTTGTCAGCGAACACGCGCTGATGCAGTCGTTCGGGCAGCTTTGGGAAGGTGCTGGCGGGATCATCCCAATCCCAGTGCGGCCAGTCAGACGAGTACACGAGCGTTTCGTCAGCATGCAGCGCTTCGAGCATCATCCAGAATTGATCGTTCGTTTCCGGTTCGAGCATTGGCTGAGTGCCGATGCGAATGTGCCCGCGGAAGTACTCGCTCGGCAGGCGCCTGAGCCAGGGCGTTTGATCGCGCAGCGATTTCCAGTCCGCGTCCATGTGCCACATCAGGCCGACGGCCCAAAACTGATCGCATTCGTCAATCAGCACTTTCAGACCCGGAAACTTTTCGAAGACGCCCTCGGCGATAAAGGAAACGGCGTGCGCCATCGCCATCTGCGGGCGCGCCATTCTCGTTTCGATGTAGTAGGTCGGGTAGCCGACACCGGTCGGTGGACCGGCCATGCCGGCGCCCTCATTCCCCGGATGAATCCCAACTACGAGCCCGTGACGCTCGCACGCTTCCCAGATCGGATGGTAGAACCGGTTGCCGTACGGCATCCGGCTCCCGGTGGGCAACATGATCGCCTTCACGCGGGGATCGGGGCCCAAACGTTCGATTTCCGCGATCGCGAGGCGCGGATCGTTCACATTGACCGAAATGGCGACCAGCAACCGATCGTCCTTTTCGACCCATTGGTCGAACGTCCAGTCGTTGAACGCCCGGCACATATCGGCCGCGAAATCAGGGTCGGGCAGCACCGAGGTTCCGTAGGTGCTCGCGCCGGTAAGAAGCACCCGGTCGACATTCCAGACATCGAGATGCTGATCGCGTAGCTGCTCGTAGGTGTTCCCGACCTTGTGGCCATCAAATTTGGCATCGCAATCGGTAGAGGCCAGATCCCGGCGCGAAATATCGCCGGCGACATTGAAGTAGCCGGAGCCGGCCATACGGAAGCCTTGCTCTCTCGCCTGCTGCGCATACACCCGGGACATGTAAGGAATGAGATCGTCCAGCTTTTCAACCGTTTGATGGACATCGCAATCCACCAGCGCGATGCCGGCGTGTTCCTTGCCGGACCATCCCGGCGCCAGAATCGGACGGGCTCCCACTCGAATCGCCACCGCGCGCCTCCAATTGCTCCTATTCGAACCATCTTGATGGTGCAGACATCATACGAGTTAGTGAGATCGACGTAAACAGGGATTCGGGACAAACGACAAAACAGGCGGACAGCTCATTCGCCGTCCGCCCGTTTCGCGCAAGTTACTCGGAACCAGGTACCCGGAACTACTTCGCGGCGTTGAAGTGCTCGCCGACCTTGCCCCAATTGATGACGTTCCAGATGGCGCCGAGGTAATCCGGACGCTTGTTCTGGTACTTCAAGTAGTAGGCGTGCTCCCAGACATCGATGCCCAGGATCGGGGTGCCGCTACCGTCCATCGTCGGGTTGTCCTGGTTCGGGGTGCTGGTGACGGCGAGCTTGCCGTCCTTCACCACGACCCACGCCCAACCAGAGCCGAAGCGACCCGCGCCGGCCTTGTTGACATCTTCCTTGAGCTTGTCGAGACCGCCGTACGCCTCGATCGCCTTGGCGAGATCGCCGCTCGGGCCATCGCCGCCGGCCGGAGCCAGGATTTCCCAGAAGAACGTGTGATTCACGTGGCCGCCACCGTTGTTGCGGACCGCCGTGCGGATCGATTCCGGCAGCGAATCAAGTTTGGTGATGATCTCCTCGGCCGGAACGTCCTCGAACTCGGTGCCGGAGACAGCGTTGTTCAGGTTGGTGACGTAGGTGTTGTGATGCTTGTAATGGTGGATTTCCATGGTCTTGGCATCGATGTGCGGCTCGAGCGCATCGTTCGCGTAGGGAAGGGGAGGAAGCGTGTGGGCCATTCGTGGACTCCTGTTCCGTTTGAGCGGACCTCCATCGGTCCGCCGCGTCCCATCCGGCGGATCGGGCATGGCCGAACGCCGAACTCTCCTGATAGGGTATCGCACTCCGCCAATAATGTCAGTAATCGCTGCGAAAAATGGCTAC
>JADLGF010000375.1 GCA_020849415.1 Thermomicrobiales bacterium | reverse complement strand
GCGGCGGCGATTGCGACACGGTGGTGCGCCCCTCGATGATACCGATCAGTTCATCGATCGCGGCGGTGCCATCGGTCCAGCGGTAGCGGGGCAGATCGACCCGGCTGCGCGAGATGCCGCCGCTCTCGCCCTTGGTGGCGGTGATGATTTCGAGCCCGCCCGGCTCGGTCATGCGCAGGCGGGCGTGCTCACAATCAATGGAAAGCTCCCAGCCCCCGCCGCCATTCTGGATCTGCTTGCTGACCACGAACGAGAAGAGCACGCCGTTGTCGAATTGCACCAGGCCCGTTCCGCCCGGATCGAAGGCGGGATCGCGACCACCATCGCCGGCGTACACCGGACCGTACGCCTCGTGTCCGGGATCGAGGAAACCTGACACCCAAACCGGCTCACCGGCGGCGAAGAAGGTGGCGAGATCGATCAGGTGGGTGCCGTTGCGGAAGAGCATGGCGCGGGGACCGGTGGTGAGCGCGTGAATGTGCGTCACCCGGCCGTATTCGCCCGAGTCGATCGCCTGTTTGGCGTACTGATAGACGTCGTACCAGCGGCGGGTGTGATTGATCGACATCGGCACCCCGGCCGCTTCGGCAACCGCGATCATCCGGTCGGCGTCGGCGAGGGTGGTGGCGATCGGCTTCTCGCAGTAGATCGCCTTCACACCGGCCGCGACGGCAGCTTCGACCACTCCGCCGTGGAGATGATCGGGCGTGACAACGCTGATCAGGTCGAGCTGCTCGTTGGCGAGCATTTCGCGGAAATCGGTGTACTTGTTGACGTTCGGCCAGTGGCTGCCCCAGAGCTCATCGAACCGGTCGAAAGCGGCCGGCATGATGTCGCAGACCGCCACGATCTCGGTGCGCGGGTGATTGGCGTAGCAGGCGACGTGCGCGTGCGGATGCTCGCCGCCGAAGAAAAAGGGCTCGGTGCCGGCCGGGCTGAGTGAGATACCCGAAAGCCCGACAACGCCAACGCGATACGTGGTCAACTGTTGATCCTTTCGTTTACGAATGACCCTCACCCCCGACCCCTCTCCCGTTGCGACGGGAGAGGGGAGTCCATCTCTCCTGCGGCGGCTCCCCCTCTCCTGCCGCAGCGGGAGAGGGGGTTGGGGGTGAGGGTTTACTCCCCGAACGTTTCCAACGCCGCTTTCGCCCCTTGCGCGAGGTAGCCCCAATCGCTCCCCATCGGGCAGAACTGGAAACCCATATCGGTGCGGCGACGGGCGTCGGCGGCGCCGAACGGTGCGATGCCGCAGACCAGCCCGTGCGCCTTCGCGACGTCACGCACCTTGAGCACATTCGCTTCCCACTCCGGGCTCTTCGAGCCGATCCCGGCCGGGAGTCCCATGCTCATCGCCAGATCGCCGGGGCCGATGAAGAAGCCGTCGATCCCCGGCGTCGCGGCAATTGCCTCGATGTTGTCGAGCGCCTCGAGCGTCTCGATCATGACCAGGCAGATGATCTCATCATTCGCCCGTTCCACATAGTCCGCGCCGGCGTAGAGGCTGACCCGGTTCGGACCGTTGCTGCGGAAGCCGACCGGCGGGTAGCGGGTGGCGCCGGCCGCGCGGGCGGCGTCTTCCGCCGTATTCACGAGCGGCACGATCACCCCGTACGAGCCGGCATCAAGCGCGAACTGGATGTGGACCGGATCATTCCAGGGCACGCGGGAAAGCGGAATCGCCGGCGTGGCGCTGATCGCCTGGAAGCATTTCCCGGCCGTGCGTGGATCGATGCCGAAACCGTGCTGCATGTCGAGCAGCACCGCATCGAACCCGGCGTTGCCGAGCACCTCCGCCGTCAGTGGATCGCCGGTCGTGCACCAGGTCGCCCGCACGGTTTCTCCGGCCTTCCAGAGTTCCTTCACCTTGTTCGATCGCATCGTGTCGCTCCTTCGTCGCTAGTGGTTAGTAGTCAGGAGTCAGGAGTTAGAAAAGCGCCTGACTCCCGACTCCTGACTCCTCATTCCACCCCCGGTAGAGGAGGCTCCGGGTGAGATCGAGTACTTGCGGTTCGAGGCCCTGGGTTTTGACGGCTTCGACGCCGCGGTCGGTGGTGAGGAAGCGACCGCCGCGGCCGATCACCATCCCGTTCGACATCACGAGTTCGCCCGCCACCAGCAGGTGGGCGGCCTCCTTTCGGTCGCGATCGATCACCACGATATCGGCGTCAGCCCCTTCGCCGAGGTGACCCTTGGCGGTCAGGCCGAGCATCCGCGCCGGCGCGTAGCTGCCCTTCCAGATCAGATCGCTCAGTGTGAAGGCGCCGAACTCGACCAGCGACAACCCGTGGTTGAGGGTGACGTTATATGGAAGCAGACCGGCGTCGCTGGCGAGGGCGGTGACGGTGAAACGGCCATCCGGACGCTTGTTGGTAGCGCAGATCAGCCCGGTATCGGCGTAGCTGATCGGGAAGGCGATGCCGGCGTCGGTATCCATACCGCGCCAGTAAACGAGCCCTTCCTCGCCAGTGACCGCCACGTTGTTATCGCCGCGCGGCACATTGACGTAGGTGTACCCCTCGCGGATCGCCAGTTCGAGCCCATCTTCGGTCGGTTCGTAGCCGCCCGCTCTCAGGCTGGTCCGCACGATCGCCGAATCGGGAATGCCGCCGATGCATTTGCCGGGGTCAGGACTCCATCGCGTCAGGAACGATTCGCTGACCACCGAGTCGCCGGCCGCATTCAGCAGGTCCATCGCTTCGGCCGCTTCGTGCAGGCGGTTCGGCAGAATCTGCCCGCGCAGGGCGCTGCTGATGTGGCAGAGGTGAATGCGCCGGTTCGGCGCCGCCATCGACACCGCCTCTCGCAGCCCGGCGAGATTGCTGCCGGTTTCGGTGGTGCCGACGTGAAAGCCCATGTAGGCGCCCCGGGCCACCGTTTCCTCGATGATCCGAAGGGTGGCCGATGGGGTGAGCGCGAAGTGGCCGCCGAGGATCTTGCTGCCGATCGCCCCTTCGTCCAGGCCCCGCTCCACGCCGGCCCGGATGGCGGCCAGATCGGGATCAGGATCGGAGAAGATCGTCTCCGGTCCGGAGGAAAAGGCATGCTCGCCCGGTCCGGCGCTCGGGCGCAGCACCTGCAGCGAGCCGATGGTGATGCCACTGCCGTGCTTGCGCGCCAGCTCCATCACCAGCTTCGGGGGGCCGGCGAAATCGATCGCGGTGCTCACCCCGGCCCGGGCGAGCATGGCGAAGGCCGCTTCGCCACCCGGTCCGAGGGTGGTGTGCATGTGACCGTCGACCAGGCCCGGCGCCACCACGGCGCCGCGCAGGTCCCAGGTCCGTTCGGCCGATTGGGATGAGATGACGGGATCGACCCGGGCGATCCGCCCGTTTTCGATCGCGATATCGACGGTGTCATTGACGCGGTTTGCGGGATCGACCAGATGCGCCTGCTTGAGCAGGAGATCGTACGCCACGAAACGAGGCTCCTCCGCTGCGTTCGCCGCCCGTTACCGCCGGGCGAACGGAATCCGGACGAATTGCTGGTCGCCGTTCGCCAGCACCCGGATTGCCAGAGGCACATCATACGGGAGGTACCCATCCGGCGCTGACGCGGTTTCCACCGTGTAGCGACCGGCCCGGAAAACCCCTTCATGCCACGCCGTGGCCACGCGCCCGGCGCACCCCTGTGCCGCGGAACACCGCTTCGCTATGCCACACCAGACAGACGGAAACCGCAGAGATAGTGCATGATGTGATCAGGCGTAATAGCCTAGGACCAACGACCTACCATAGACGACTCTGCAACGGGAGGCATCGCAATGTCGAGATTCACCAGACGTTCGCTTTTAAAGGGAGCCGCCGGCGCGGCCGGCCTGGCGACGGCGAGTTCGCTCCCCGGAGCGCGGCTCATCCGGGCCCAGGGGGCGAGCTACGAAATCGTCAGCTTCGGCCCGATCGCGGACGGCGTGCTGCCGGAGGGGTATTTCCGCCCGCGGCCCGGCGGCATCAACGGTATCAACGGGAATGGCATCGCCTTCGGCACGATCGCCGCGTCGGAAGAGAAATTCACACCGACGATTTTCAACACGGATGGCACCGTTTCCAAACTGAAATCGGGCGCGTTCGGCGGCACCGTTACCG
>JADLGF010000374.1 GCA_020849415.1 Thermomicrobiales bacterium | reverse complement strand
ATGCGGTGACCGCCCGGCGTGCCGATCGCCAGCACCGGCTGGCCATCCTTCAGGACCAGGGTCGGCGACATCGAACTCAGGATCCGCTTGCCGGGCGCGATCGAATTGGTGCGTCCGGGAACGGGATCGAGATTGCGCATGGTGTTGTTGAGAAGCAACCCGCTGCCGGTGGCGGTAACGCGCGAACCGAAGAGGGAATTGAGCGTTTGCGTGGCCGACACAACGTTTCCGTCGGCATCAGCGACATTGAGGTGCGTGGTGCAACTCGACTCACCCAGATCACCGAATAGCCCGGCCTGATATTGCTTCGCGACGCCATCGGCGCCACCGACTTCGGCGCGTCGCTGGTTCGCATAGGCATCGGAGGTGAGCATCGCCACCGGCACGTCGACTTCAGCCGGATCGGCCATGTAGCGGAAGCGATCGGCGAACGCCACCTTCAGCGCTTCCGCCACCAGGTGCACCCGCTCGACCGACCCGAATCCGTATTCGGCCAGATCGCAGCCTTCGAGCAGCTTGAGCATCTGCACGATGTGCGTGCCGCCAGAGGAGACCGGCCCCTGCGCCACGATCTCGTAGCCGCGGTACCGGCCCCGGACCGGCTCCCGATCCTTCAGCTCATAGCCGGCCAGATCGTCGCGGGTGAGCAGCCCCCCGCCCCGCTCCATCTCGGCCAGGATCAGATCGGCCGTTGCGCCGGTGACGAACTCCTCGGCGCCGTTGACTGCGATCCGCTCCAGCGTTTTCGCGTAATCCTCCCGGACGATCCGGCTCCCGACCGCCGGCACCCCGCCACCCGGCAGGAAGATCTCGGCGCTGGCCGGGAATCGGGCCAGATGCGCCTGTTCGGCGTCGATGCAGAAAGCGAGGTAGGGACTGACCAGAAAGCCGCGCCGCGCCTGACGAATCGCCGGCGCCAGCAATTCAGCCAGCGGCAGCTTGCCAAACCGTTCCGCCACCGACACCCAGCCGGCCAATGCGCCCGGCGTGCCGACCGAAAGGTGACCGACATCGTTCAGCAGCCCGATCGTCTCGTTTTCGAGGCTGCCTGGCACCGGCTCGAACATGTCGGCCCGCGCGGCGGCCGGAGCGGTCGCGTAGTTATCGAGCGTCGTCACCTCGCCGGTGGCGCCGTGCCGGATCACGAAGAAGCCGGCGCCCATCGGCGAGACCATCATCGGCTCGACGACGGAGAGCGAGAAGAGCGCCGCCACCGCGGCGTCGATCGCGTTGCCGCCCATCGCCAGCATTTCGAGTCCGGCGGCGCTCGCCTCCGGGTGGTTGGTCGTGATGACGCCGCGCGATGCGACCACCGGCTCCTTGTACGTTGGCACGGTTCATTCCTCGCCTGAAATCGGCTCCAATAGCCACGGATTCTCGCGCAAGTAATCAGCAATCGCCTGCGGGTAGAGCCGGCACTCGGCCGCGAAGACCCGCGCCGCCAGCGCCTCGGTGGTGTCGTCCGGCATCACCGGCACGATCGCTTTCGCCAGCACCGGTCCGTGGTCATACTCGTTATCGACCAGGTGCACGGTCGCGCCCGACCATTTCGCGCCGCTCGCGATCACCGCGGTGTGGACCCGATCGCCCCAGAACCCCTTCCCCATCGCGCCCGATTCGGGGATCAGCGAGGGGTGGATGTTGATCATCCGACCCTCCCAGCTAGTGGGGATGTGCAACTTGCGCAGAAACCCGGCGTGCACGATCAGGTTCGGCGCGAACGGCGCGAGCCAATCGAGAATCGCGCTGGTGAAGGCGGCGTCATCGGCGAAGCCTCGGCGTTCGATCACCGTCGCCGGAATCCCGGCCGCCTGAGCGATCTCCAGACCGCGCACCCCTGGCTTGGAACTGACCACCGCCACCACCGATGCGGAGAGCGTGCCCCGCTCGATGGCCCGGAGCAGGTTCTCCAGCGTTCTCCCCGAGCCCGACAGCAGCACGGCCAGTCGCGCGGTTCCGTTCGATTCACTCACCAGCTTGCTATTCCTTCATCTGATCCCGGCATCACTCCGGCGATTATCGCCCCACCCCGCCGTCGTACACTACCGGCATGAGCACCACCACGCGCCAACCGGCCAGTCTTCGCCTCGTCCTGCCGCTTCCGCCGAGCATCAACCGCCAGTACGCCAATGCCGCCAAGGGGCGGGTGCTGACCGCCGAGGCTCGCACCTTCAAGCGAGACGTGAAGAAGCTGATCGATCAGGCGCTGCTCAGCAACAAGATTTCCACCGCCACCGAAAAGGCGCTGCAGAAGGCGCTGATCGGCGTCTACCTCACCTTCTACTTCGAAACGCCGAAGCGGCGCGATCTGGACGGCGGACTCAAGATCGCGCTCGACGCCATCTGCGCGCCGCTGGGGATCGACGATCGGGCGGTGGTCGATCTCCACCTGATCAAGCAGATCGATCCGCTGCGGCCGCGGCTGGAGGTCGAGATCGAGGCGATCGAGAACTGGTCGTTCGATCCCGAGTTCGTCCTGCTGGAGGACGCGAACGAGGCACCGGCCGCCGCCGCGGAGTAGAATGGCTGGAACAGGCCGCCACCCTCTGGCGCCGTTTTGCTTCATTGCCATAGCCGATTTCGGAAGGAGCCGTTTCGCGCGTGAGCGAGGCCGAGACGCAGAACCACTCATCCCCCGTTTCCCAGGCCGATTCCGTGATCGTGCTCGATTACGGATCGCAATACAGCCAGTTGATCACCCGCCGCGTGCGCGAATGCGGGGTCTACTGCGAACTGCTCCACAACGATGTCACCTGGGAGCAGGTGGCGCACCTCGAACCGAAGGGGGTCATCCTCTCGGGCGGGCCGAACAGCGTCTACGAACCGGGCGCGCCCGGGCTGCCGGCCTGGGTGCTCGATCGGGGCCTGCCGACGCTTGGTATCTGCTACGGCATGAACCTGCTGGTGCACGCGCTTGGGGGCGAGGTTGCTGCCGCCGATCACCGTGAATACGGGCAGGCGACGATCAAGGTCGAATCGACCGATACGCCCCTCTTCGCCGGCCTGCACCACGAACTCGATGTCTGGATGAGCCACGGCGATCAGGTCCGCTCGGTCCCGGAAGGCTTCGAGGTGACCGCCTCGACCGCCAACAGCCCGGTCGCCGCCTTCGCCAGCGGCCGCATCGCCGGCATCCAGTTCCACCCGGAGGTGGCGCACACCCCGCAGGGCACCGAGATCATCCGCAACTTCCTCACCCGCGTCGCCGGCTGCCTGCCGAACTGGACGCCGGCTTCGTTCATCGAGCAGGCGACCGCCGATATCCGCGCCCGCGTCGGGGACGGCCGGGTGCTGCTCGGGCTTTCCGGCGGCGTCGATTCGTCCGTGGCGGCGGCGCTGATTCACCGCGCCATCGGTGATCAGCTCACCCCGGTTTTCGTCAATAACGGCCTGCTCCGCCTCGGCGAAGCCGAACTGGTGCAGGATGTCTTCAGCCGCGCCTTCGGCATGAAACTCGTCTACGTCGATGCCACCGAGAACTTCCTCGAACGGCTGGCCGGCGTGGCCGATCCGGAGCGGAAGCGGAAGATCATCGGCGACGAATTCGTGCGGGTTTTCGAGCGCGAGGCGGAGAAGCAGGGGCCGTTCCAGTTCCTGGCCCAGGGCACGCTCTACCCGGACGTGATCGAGAGCACCAGTCACGACACCAAGGCGGCGGTCAAGATCAAGACCCACCACAATGTCGGCGGCCTGCCTGAGGACATGAAGTTCGAACTGGTAGAGCCGCTCCGCTACCTCTTTAAGGATGAGGTGCGCGCGGTCGGCCGGGCGCTCGGACTGCCGGATGAGGTTGTCGATCGCCAGCCCTTCCCGGGACCGGGCCTGGCCGTGCGGCTGCTCGACGAGATCAACGACGAGAACCTGACGACGCTGCGCGGCGCCGATGCAATCGTCCGCGAGGAGATCGAGAAAGCCGGTTTGGCGGGTGAGGTCTGGCAGTACTTCGCGGTGCTGCTGCCGGTGCACTCGACGGGCGTGATGGGCGATTACCGCACGTACGCGCGCGTGTGCGCGGTGCGAGCGGTGAGCAGCCAGGACGCGATGACCGCCGATTGGGCGCGCATACCCTACGATGTACTGGCGAAGATCAGCAGTCGCATCGTTAACGAAGTGCGCGGCATCAACCGCGTGGTCTACGACATCTCTTCCAAGCCACCGGCGACGATCGAGTGGGAGTGATCGAACCCGGGGGCTGAACCGAGTCGAAGGCTTACGCGCACCGGATCGCGCGTGGGCAGGCGGTAACGAGCCATGAAGCCCGGATACAGTCAAAGCCGCAGTGTGGCGGAACAGCGCTGGCGTGGGCGAGCGCAACTCTCGACATCGAGCATCGGCGATCCATTTGCGATCAACCCGATCCGCCGCGCCGCCGGACTGGTGGCGGTCTGCTCGGGCATCCTGGTCGTTCCGTGGCTGATCAGTGAGCCGTTCGGGATCACGATGATGCTCGCGACCGGCTGGCTGGCGGTGACGGGGCTGGTGATGGGACTGCCGATCGTGCTCTGGTGCGGCGGTGAGTGGATCATCGAAGCGATCCAGCGGCGCATCCGCCCCGGCATCGAGCTGCTCGGGCTGTCACCCCGCGTCGAGCACATCCTCTCCCGGCACGATGTGATCACGATCCGGCAGATCGAGGAACTCTCAGACGACGGCCTGCTGCTCCTTTCGAACATGGATCAGCGGGGGGTGCGCGAGGTTCGCCAGGCGGTGGCGGTCTGGAAATACCAGCGCTGGCAGGAGAGCGGGTTCACCGCCATCGGGAACGAGTGACCGGTCAGGACGACGTGACTATCAGTGCGAACGAACCGGAGAGTGGGTGGCGGCGCATAGTCACCATCGCGTTTCTCATCCAGTTCTGCTCGATGATGGGCGTCAGCGTTGTCTTCGCCTTCCTGCCGCTCTACATCGAATCGCTTGGAGTGGAATCAGAGAACCGGGCCGTTTTCTGGGCCGGCGTGCTGATGTTCTCGCAAGCGATCATGGTGGCGGTGGCCAGTCCGCTCTGGGGTTCGATCGCCGATCGCTACGGCGCCAAGCTGATGCTGATTCGCGCGCTCTTCGTCTGCAGCATCGTCTACGTGCTGATCAGTTACGCCACCGGAGTTGCGCAACTGATCCCGCTCTTTCTGGTTGCGGGCGTCTTCTCCGGCATCAACACCGCCATGAACAATCTCGTCGCGGGGCTCGTGCCGCGCGAACGGCTCGGCGCCGCCATCGGCACCGTGCAGACCGGCGTCTTCACCGGGGTGGCGATCGGGCCGTTACTCGGCGGCTTCCTTGCGGACACCTTTTCCTACCGCATCGGCCTGCGCGCGGCCGGAGCGCTGCTGCTCTTCGCCTGCACGATGGTGATCGTCTTCATCCGCGAGCGTCCGCAACCGGTCGCGAGCGGGGCCACGCGCCCCGGCCTGCTCGATGGATTGCGCGAGACGAGCCGGAGCCGGCCGCTCATGCTGCTGATCGGCATCATCTTCCTCGTGCAATTCGCTCAGCAACTCGTCACGCCGGTGATGCCGATCTTCATCCGGCAGATCGCCGGCGAACGCGACAACATCGCGACCACGGTCGGGCTGGTGCTGGCACTCGGCGGGGTGGGATCGGCGATCGGCGCGATCTTGATGGGGCGGCTGGCCGATCGGCTCGGCCAGCGCCGGGTTTTGCGCTACGCCACGGTCGGCAGCGCGGTGTCGTTCGTTTTGCAGGCGGTGACCTGGGCGCTGATTCCGCTGGCGGCGGCGCGAACAGTGACCGGGATGTTCATGGGCGGACTCAACACCAGCGTCAATTCGAACGTCGGGGCGCTCGCCCCCGCGGCCTCAAGGGGCGCGGCGTTCGGCGTCGCCGGCAGCGCATTTTCCCTGGGGAACGCACTCGGCCCACTGCTCGGCGGCGCGATGACCGGCCTGCTCAGTCCCCGCGCGGTGATCGTCGGGGCCGGCGGCGCCTTGATGGTCGGCCGCCTCCTCGTCACCCTGCTGGACCGCGCCCGTACAGATGAAGCCTGATTCCAAAGACCAGCGTCCATCCCGGGGAAACAATGGCCGTTGCAGGGTTCACCGTGACTGCGATCAGGGTTTTGCAGGCCGGGTTTTCACGCCGGTGGGGTTGGCTTTGCGCCATTCGGTGTAGTGGCCGTTCAGCCAGCCGAGGATCACCCCGGCAACCTGATCGCCATCGACCTCGTTCAGCAATTCGTGCCGCAT
>JADLGF010000373.1 GCA_020849415.1 Thermomicrobiales bacterium | reverse complement strand
GTCCGGCGTCAACCGGAACGAAGCGAGGAGGAGCGGCTGGTGCGGAGACTGGAGCAGCTCGGACACACGGTGATGTTGAAGCCAGTGGGGTAGCCCACCTTGAGCGTGGTCTTTTTCAGAGCAGGAAGCGAGGAGTCCGGCGCGAAGCGGCTCATCGCATGGACACGGTGCGGTTGCGCAGGGCCGCCTCGCGTCGGATTCATCGCTTCGCTCTGAATGACGGATTGCGCACAATAGGGCCGGTTGATGGCTTTTTCAGAGCATCGAGTTGTGGGGCGGTCGGGAGCGATCTTCAGAAGCCCTTTTTACCGCCGGTGAGCGTGCCGAGGACGTTGCGTATGATCGATTTGCCCTCGCGGCTACCGGCGAAATCGATCAGCACCTCGCCGAGGGAATCGGGTTGTTGGCTCGATTTGCGGCTCGATGAGCGCTCCTGTTGCTTCTGCGCTTTCTCGAATTCACGTTCCAGCCGATCGAGTTCTTTCTGGTGCTCCCGCGCCTGACGATCAGCCTCGGTTTGCCGGGCTTTTTCCTGCTTCTGGAGTTCGCGCAGCCGTTCCTCTTCCGCCTTGGCGGCGACGTCCGCCTGTTCGGCGGCGAGCGCGTCGGCTTCACGCTGGTCGGTGCGCGCTTTCAGCATCTCGTAGGCGGAGTGGCGATCGATCGGCAGTTCGTAGAGGCCGCGCATCGGTGAGGCGGCGATGATCGCATCCCGTTCGACCGCCTCGATCGGACCGATCTTGCTCTCGGGCGGGAGGATGTAGCCGCGTTGCACTACGCCGGGAGCGCCCTTCGCATCGAGGAACGATACGAGCGCCTCGCCGGTGCCGAGCTCGGTCAGGGCTGCTTCGGTGTCGAACTCCGGATTCTGGCGGAAGGTTTCCGCGGCCGCCCGAACCGCCTTCTGATCGCGCGGAGTGTAGGCGCGCAGGGCGTGCTGGATACGGTTGCCAAGCTGGCCGAGGACGATATCGGGCAGATCGAGCGGACTCTGGGTAATGAAGTAGATGCCGATCCCCTTCGAGCGGATCAGGCGCACCACCTGCTCGATCGTATCGACCAGGGCTTTCGGCGCGTCTCGGAAGAGCAAGTGCGCTTCATCGAAGAAGAAAACCAGCTTCGGCTTCTCCAGGTCGCCCGCCTCGGGCATCGATTCGAAGAGTTCGGCCAGCAAATAGAGGAGGAACATTGCGTAGAGCGCCGGATCGAGCAGGAGACGATCGGAGGCGATGATGTTGATGATGCCGCGACCGTCGGAATCGGTGCGCATGAAATCGGGCAGACGCAGCGAGGGCTCGCCGAAGAGCGCTTCCGAGCCGTCGCTTTCGAGTTGGAGAAGATTGCGCTGAATGGCGCCGATGCTCTGCGGTGAGACGGTGCCGTACTCGGTGGTGAGTTCGGCGCGATTCTCGCCGACCCACATCAGCGCGGCGCGCAGATCTTTCAGATCGAGCAGGAGAAGGCCCTGATCATCGGCCCATTTGAAGACGAGGTGGAGCACGCCGGTCTGCGTGTCGTTCAGATTGAGCAATCGCGCCAGGATCATCGGGCCGATCTCGGTGATCGTCGTACGGAGCGGGTGTCCCTGCTGGCCGTAGACGTCCCAGAAGGTGAGGGGGTAGGGACGGTAGACGAAGCCTTCCTCGGCGAGCTTGAGTTCCACGATCCGCTCGGCGACCTTCGGGTTGTCGCCGCCCGGTTGGCAGATGCCGGCCAGATCACCCTTGACGTCGGCAAGCACCACCGGCACGCCAATGTTGCTGAATTTCTCGGCCAGCGTGTGCAGGGTTACGGTTTTCCCGGTGCCGGTGGCGCCGGCAATTAGCCCGTGCCGGTTGGCCATTTCCGGCCGGAGAAACGCATCCTCGACCCCGCGCGCAATCAAGAGTGGCTCAGACATCCCGCTCTCCTTCTCAACAATCTGAGCAAGGATACCTGAGCGGTCGGCAAGATTGGAGAAGCGGCGCGTTGCCGTAGGTGGCACACTCGGCTCAAATTGTTCGATGACCACCGGGGAGACGATGATGTCAACGCGAACCGTTGCGGAGATTCAGGAAGAGATCTATCGGTTGAAGGCGGAATTGAGCGAGGCCCGTCGGGCCACTGCTCCCGAGCCTGTCGCGGATCACGAGCTTCGCCGGACTGATGGTTCGGTGGTGCGACTCTCAGAGCTTTTCGGCGAAAAGTCGGACTTGCTCATCATCCACAACATGGGCAGCGGATGCAGCTACTGCACGCTCTGGGCCGATGGCTTCAACAGCCTCACCGATCATCTCGAAAGCCGGACGGCGTTTGTCCTGGTATCAGGCGATGCGCCGGAGGTTGCCGGTGAATTCGCCGCTGGCCGGAATTGGCGATTCCAGGTGCTTTCGGGCAAGGACTCAGAATTTACGCGAGCGATGGGCTACGTCACGGACGAAGGCAATATGCCGGGCGTTTCGGCGTTCCGTCGGCTCGATGACGGTTCGATCGTGCGCACCGGCAAGGATGTCTTCGGTCCCGGCGATGATTACTGTGTCCCGTGGCCGCTCTTCGATCTACTCCAGGGCGGCGCCGGCGACTGGGAACCGAAGTACCGGTACCACAGATAGTATGTGATGCGCGACGGGTAACGATAATGGGGCTGCCCGTCGCGTACACTTTTGCCGGAACGCTATGAGTCCTAAGTGAGGTCGATGATGGCAGCCGAGCGAGAGATTGATCTCGATCCTGATAGCGAAATTGCACAGGCGCTGAAGTCGCGCAACACAAGCAACCCACTGGTTGTGACACTCGATGGTGTCCGCTATCGGATGGTGCGCGAAGTTCGTGATCCATTCGAAGGTTACGACGTCAATGAGACCATGGAGGCGCTTCGTTCGCTCAGGGGAATAATGAGTGACGAAGCCGCGGAGGAATTGAGGGCCGCAATTCGTTTTGATCGTGACAACGAACGACGCGACGCCGAGCGCGCCGACGAATGAGACTGTTAATCGATAGCGATGTTTTCATCGACTATGTGCAAGAGAAGCCATCGGGCGTCAGTTTCTTAGCCGAGTTGGCGCCCACCGGCGTTGCGATCACCGCGATCACATATCTGGAAGTGTTCGATGGCGTGCTGAAGGGGCCGCCTGATGAGATCGCAAGATTTCGATCAAAACTGGCCAGGCTTCCGATCATTGAAGTTGACGAGGTGATCGCCGAACGCGCGGCGAACCTCAGACACGAATTGCGACGTGCCGGAAAGAACCCGCGAGCGCGGTCACTCGATCTGATTGTTGCGGCGACCGCGTTGGTGCATGGCTTGACGCTCGTGACCCGAAACCAACGTCACTTTCGCGATATACCAGGGTTAGCGTTGTACGACAGCGTTCCTGGCTCCTGATTCGACGGCGCATTTCGCCGGGTTGACACGGTTTGGATCGTTCGGTACGCTCTTGGTCTACGTTGCGCCGGTTTGGGCGTGGCGAATGCTCGTTGATTGGTTTGGTTACGATGCGGCTTGTGAAGCCCGAGAGCCCTACACGTACGCGTCGAGCGGGGAAGCCCCGTTCGGCATAAGCGTATTCCCGGTAAGCCGGGAACGTTTCGATCGTGTAACCAGGTTTTCAGGCAGGAGCCCGCACCGTGAACAATGCAAGCCAATCCGGCGATAGCGCCAATTATTCCCACCTTCAACATTCCATGAACGCGAATGTTCGCTGTCTGGTGTATAACCGTACCAGGCGGTTTTCGGCGCTGGCCGGAAACCGCGATTGGGCGTTGCCGGGATTCTCGGGTTGGGAGCAGACATGATGGAGCGAACGTTCCGGATGGGAAACTCCGCCCGTCTTCCCCGCAGGCGGCCCGAACGCTAACGAGCGATTCGGACGCCGCCAGACGCTAACGATCAGCAGCAACCGTTTTTCTGGAACCTCATCGCACGCGGTGAGGGGGAGGAGTACGGGCAATACGCGCCGCAGCGACCCGGGAGAGGTGGAAGCCCGGGATTGGCGCCAAGGCCCGGAACGCGCCCCCGAGCGTTCGACCGAAGAAAGCCGGCGACATCGGCAAGTAGGATCGGGTGGGTGGCTCCCACGCAAGCAACAGCCGAGAGATGCGCTCGCCAGGGTTCTTCGGCGGCGCAAGAAGGGTGGTACCGCGGGCGCAGACGCAGCTCGCCCCTTCGACTCAGGGCGTTTCGCTCCGGGTCTTTCGCGTCACGTTGCAAACGTGAGTCGAAGGGAACTACCAATGTCCGATGCCTGGAAGGCGGCGCCCGCCGGCGCCAATGAATCGTCGCTCCACGAAGTCGCCCAGTCCGTTGATGATCTGACGCAGTCGCGGCCGTCCGACCGGACGATCGCGCTCGGCGGCGCCATGATGGCGAACCCCGCCTCGTTCTCGATCAGCACACGGATGCGCGGCCGGCACGTGATCGAGGATACCGATCTCACCACCGATGAAATCCACGAGGTGCTCGACACCGCCACCCGCCTGAAGCGGATGCAGAAGCGGGGCGAGATTCATCCCTACCTGGCCGGCAAAACCCTCGGCCTGCTCTTCCAGCACCCGAGCACCCGGACTCGCGTTTCGTTCGAGGCCGGCATCGCCCAGCTCGGCGGGCAGGCGATCTTCCTCGGCGCCAACGATCTCCAGCTGAAGCGCGGCGAAACGCTGGCCGACACGGCCCAGGTGCTGAGCCGGTACGTCGACGCATTGGTGGCGCGCGTGGCCGATCACCACGACCTCCTCACCCTGCGCACCTTTTCGACCATCCCGGTGCTGAACGGGCTTTCGGACAAGTCGCACCCGATGCAGGCGCTTTCCGACATGCTGACGCTGAAGGAGTATTTCGGCGATCTGCAGGGAGTCAACCTCGCCTACTTCGGCGATGGCAACAACATCTGCTCGTCGCTGATGATCATCGGCTCGGCGCTCGGGGTGAATGTCACCGTCGCCAGCCCGAAGAAGTACCACCCGACCGACGAAACGATTTCGCAGGCGGCCTGGTTCGCCAGCGCCAACAAGGCGAAGCTCCACATCACCGAGGACCCGCTCGAAGCCGCCGAGGGCGCCGATGTCGTCTACACCGACATCCACGTCAGCATGGGCATGACCGATGGCGCCCAGCGTGCGGTGGCGCTGGCGCCGTACAAGGTGACGGCCGAGGTGATGGCGGCCGCGAACCCGGGCGCCTACTTCATGCACGATCTGCCGATGCACCGCGATGAAGAGGTGGCGGCGGACGTGGCCGATGGCCCGCGCTCGATCATCTTCGATCAGGCCGAGAACCGGTTGCACATGCAGAAGGCGGTTCTGCTGCACACGATGAGCTAAGCGAGGTTCTGAGTTCGGGGTTCCGGGTTCGTGCAAAAGCCCGAACTCCGAACTCCGAACTCAGTACTCCGAACCGATGAGGCGAAGCCGAAGATGGAAAATCAGTCGTATCACAATCTGGTGGTCGGGGGCGCGGCGGCGGCGACGCTGGCGTCGATCGAGATCAGCCCGAATCTGCGCGGCCGGAGCTTCATCCGCGATACCGACTTCTCCCCGGCCGAGCTGCTCGACCTGATGGAGACCTCGAAGCGGCTGAAGGAGATTCGCAAGCTCGGGCGTCCGCACACCTACCTGCGCGGCAAAACGCTCGGCCTGCTTTTCCAGCACCCGAGCACCCGCACCCGGACCGCGTTTCAGGTCGGGATGGAGCAGCTGGGCGGTCAGGCGGTTTTCCTCGGCATTCAGGATCTGCAGCTGAAACGAGGCGAAACACTGCAGGACACGGCCCGGATCATGAGCGGCTATCTTGATGCCATCGGCGTGCGCATCGAGAGCCAGGTCGATCTCGATGAGTTCGCTCGGGGCGCGTCGGTGCCGGTCTACAACGGACTCACTTCCGAGCGGCACCCGATCGAGGCGCTTGGCGATGTCTTCACCCTGCGGGAGCGCTTCGGTGAACTGAAGGGCCTGACCTTCGCCTACCTCGGCGACGGCAACAACGTCTGCCACTCACTGATGCTCTCGATGGCGGCGGTGGGCGTGAACCTGCGGGTGGCCTCGCCAGCCGGCTATCAGCCCGATCCTGGGATCGTCGATATTGCCAAACGGCTCGCGGCTGCGAGCGGGGCGACGATCGTGATGACCGAGGACCCGCACGAAGCGGTGTCCGGGGTCGACGCCGTCTACACCGATGTTCATCAGAGCATGGGAGAGGATGCGCAACTCGCCAAGTTGACGGCGTTGGCGCCCTACCGCGTGACGCGGGGAGTGATGGCGGAAGCGGCGCCGCACGCCGTCTTCATGCACTGCCTGCCGATGCGGCGCGGCCTCGAAGTGGAACCGGAGGTGGCGGACGGTCCGCAATCGATCATCTTCGACCAGGCGGAAAACCGTCTCCACGTGCACAAGGCTATCTTGCTGCACACCATGATCTGAACACGGGTTCCGAGTTCCTGGTTCCGGGTTCCGCGTAAAAGCACCCAAAAACCCCGAACTCGGAACTGGATACTCGGAACCTCGTTCGGTATCGGGCGCCTGCTGCGCAGTTGCGGGGCGGCGGGCGCCCGGAACGGAACCGGGAACTACGGATGGAACGAGCGGAAACGCTGGAGGATGCG
>JADLGF010000372.1 GCA_020849415.1 Thermomicrobiales bacterium | reverse complement strand
CTGACCAGCATCGCCTCCTTCTGGAGCCAGTTCCAGCAGGGACTGTCAGCCGCCGAACGCGTCTTCGCGCTGATCGACGCCACGCCGAAGGTGATCCAGAAGGCCGAGCACGATCCCGGCCGGCTGTTCGGCGAGATCAACTTCCGCGATATCGAGTTCGCCTACGTCGAGGGTCAGCCGATTCTGAGGGAGTTCAATCTGCACATCCGGCCGGGTGAAACGGTAGCGCTCGTCGGTCACACCGGCGCCGGCAAATCGACCCTCGGCAAGCTGATCACCCGCTTCTACGAGTTTCAGGACGGCCAGCTGCTGATCGACGGTCACGACATCCGCTTCCTCGATCTGGCCCTCTACCGTCGGCAGGTCGGGATGGTGCCGCAAACCCCCTTCCTCTTCACCGGTACTGTTGCCGACAACATCCGCTACCCGCGCCCCGAGGCCAGCGACGCCGAAGTGGAACGGGCGGCGAAGCAAATCGCCGGCGGCGATTGGGTCGATGCCCTGCCGAACGCACTCGAAACCGAGATCGGCGAGCGGGGCCGTGGGCTCTCGATGGGGCAGCGGCAGCTTGTCGCGCTCGCCCGGCTGGTGCTGCAGGATCCGGCGATCGTGATCATGGATGAGGCAACCGCCAGCGTCGATCCGCTGACCGAGGCCCAGATTCAGGAAGGGCTCGACATCGTGCTGGCGAGCCGCACCTCGATCGTCATCGCCCACCGGTTGAGCACGATCCGCCACGCCGACCGGATCATCGTGCTCGATCACGGCCGCATTGTGGAAGAGGGCACGCACGATTCGCTGCTCGAAACGGGCGGTCGCTACGCCAATCTCTACGAAACCTACTTCCGTCACCAGACGGCCGACTACGCGCCCTGGATGGCCACCGCCGATGCCGGCGAAAGCCCGGCCGGGTGATTCTGGTAGGCTTCCATGTTTCCGGCCGAGCCCATTCGCCGGCCATCCGATCCGACGCCCCTCGTGACGCCAGGAGTTCGTAACCGGTGCCGTTCGATTTCGCCACGCTGACCCTGCTCAACACGAGCGCCACCGATCTCACCCAGGAAGGTGGCCTGATCGGCCTGGTGGCGCGGATCATCGATGCGCTCGGCTACCCCGGCATCATGCTGCTGATCGCCGCCGAGAACATCATCCCGCCGATCCCCTCCGAAGCGATCCTGCCGATGGCCGGGTTTCTCTCCGCGTCGGGCACCTTTCACTTCTGGCTGGTGGTGCTCTTCGCCACACTCGGCTCGCTGATCGGCGCCACCGCCCTCTACTACGCCGGCCTGATCCTGGGCCGGACGAAGATCCTGCTCCTGATCGAAAAACACGGCGGCAAGGTCGGTTTGAGCCTGGACGACGTCAAGAAGGCCGAACGCTGGTTTCAGCAGCGCGGCAAGATCTCGGTGCTGGTCGGGCGACTCGTGCCGATCGTACGCAGCCTGATTTCGATCCCGGCCGGCTTCTACGGCATGAGCTTCCCCGTCTTCCTGCTCTACTCGGCTATCGGCAGCCTGATCTGGAACACGATCCTGGTCGGGGCCGGCTACCGGCTGGAGAGCCACTGGGATCGGGTCGAGCCGTACGTCGAAATCCTGCAGTACGCCGTAATCGCGGCCGTCATCATCATCGGCCTCCGCTTCCTCTATGTCCGTCGGGACCTCATATTGTCGCGTACGACAACACCCAGCGAGGAATAGCCGTCACGCGATGATCCCGGTGGTCTACTTGCTGCCGTTGCCTCGGCGGACCGGCGTCAACAGCACCTGCTGCTCGACGCCGTTGGGATCATCCGCGAAGGCGAGAATCGCGCCGTTGTTGTTGATCGCGGTGGCCGCGAAGATCGTGAAGTCGGCGTCATACGGGATCAGCCGGTTCAGGTCGATAGGCTCGCCCGAACTCCAGACGAATGGAAAACTCCGGCCCGAATCGAGTTCTGCCTGACCGACCACCACCCCGGCGTCGTTGATGGCGTGCGCGATCAGCCTGAGACCGTTCCTGCGCCGGTCGACGACCACCTGCCGGCGCCCGCTCACCACCGCGAACCAGCCGAGATCGTCGTACTTTTCGTCCGATCCGGTCACCAGCACCTGGTCGAGCTGATTGGCGGCGGTGACGAAATAGCGAAACGTGCCGGCGACTTCGGGGAATTCGCGGAACGATGTCTCGCCGGCTGACCACGCGCCGAGGAGCTGACGCTCCCCCCGTTCCGGCAACCCGACCCGGCCGCAAACGACCCCGTTGTCATTCGGGCCGATGAAACTCGAGAAGCCGGCCGAAACCGCCTGGACATCGAGTCGTCCCTCGCCGAGACCGCTCCAGAGCACGTAGCCGCCGCCGGAGCGCCCGCCGATCAGCCCATCGCGATTGATCGCCGCCGCCGTGTCATCGTTGGCCGAGGTCGTTCCATTCAGCGCCGGCAGCACCACGAGCTCGCCATTGATCCAGGCGACCGCACGCCGGCCGGCCCCGCCCGGCCGCGCCTGCTCGTAGCCGACCGCGACGCCGCGCGCGTTGATCGCCAGCGCCATCCCGCCGTGCGGTCCGCATTCGAGCCGGCGGGAGAGCCCGTTCGGCGACCAGATCGTCGGCATCATCACGCTCGCGTCAGTCATTTCGGAACCGCAGGCAACACCCGCGTCGTTGATGGCAACAACATTGACCGAGCTTGCGCCCGGTGCCGCATCACCGCGAAGGTCACGCCCCGCAAAGGCAATTACGTCGTACATGGCCATCCCCCGGGCGGCGCGTGGCTGCGATTGGGGAACGTTCTCATGCACCCCGACCAACGGCCCACCGGTGGCAGCAATCGGCGAAGCGGTGATTGGCGCGTGAATCATCGAGTCTGCTCCCTACGCATTCGTCCGGCGATTCCCGATCGAATCGACCGTGAGACGATGGTAGGCAGGGGCTGACACTCGGGTGATGCCGCACGGCACCGGAGGGATGTGCGGTGCATCACACCGGCCGGAATCAGGCCGGCGGCAACACCCCGGACGGGGCGAACCCGGGCGCGAATCGGGCGTTGGTCATCTGCTCGAACGCGTAGGCGTAGCGCAGGAGGTTCGCGTCGCTCCAGGCGGCGCCGATGAAGCTGAAGCCGACCGGCAGTCCATGCACCTGCCCCATCGGCACGGTGATCACCGGGTAGCCGGCTATCGCCGGCGGCGTGCTGCAGCCGCCGCGCGACCCGCCCGGGCCATTCAGCAGGTCGATCTTCCAGGCCGGTGAGCCGGTCGGGGCGACGATCGCGTCAAGCCGGTACTCGCGCAGGGCCGCGTCGATCCCCTCGTCACGCGATAGCCGGTGATTCCGCGCAAGCGCATCGAGATAGGCGCGATCGGTCAACGGACCGCATTCCTGCGCCATTTCGAACAGTTCCTGCCCAAACCAGGGCATTTCCTGATCGGCGTGTGCCTGATTCCAGGCGATCAGATCGGCGAGATCACCGATCTCTCCCTCGCGACTCGCCAGGTAGGCGTTCAGCCCGGCCTTGAACTCGTACAGGAGCACGGTCAGGCGCGGATTCTCCGCCGACGGCGGCCATCCGCCGGCGATGGCCTGGGCGGTCGGGATGTTGGCCGGATCGACGATCTCCGCCCCCGCCTCCCGCAGGGCCCGAAGCGCCTGCTCGCCGAGTGCTTCTACATCGGGATGAAAGCCCCAGTAGTGGTCCCGCGCAACCCCGATACGGACGCCGCGCAGTCCACCCTTGTCCAGGATCGCGTCGAGATTCCAATCAATGGCCGGTGCAGCCTCGGTGGCAGCGTCTCGTTCGTCGTGGCCCGCGATCGCTGCCAGCAGGGCGGCGGCATCCGCGACGGTCCGGCACATCGGCCCGATCGAATCCTGCGACGCCGAGATCGGAATCACGCCGCTCCGGCTGGTCAGCCCGACGGTCGGCTTCATCCCCACCACCCCGCTGGCGTTGGCTGGCGAGACGATCGAACCATCCGTTTCCGTACCGAGCGTCCCCGCCGCCAGCGACGCCGAGGCCGCCACGCCGGATCCACTGCTGGAACCGGAAGGTGAGCGATCGAGCTGGTACGGGTTGACGCATTGCCCGCCCCGTCCGCTCCAGCCGCTCGACGAACGAGTCGAACGAAAATTCGCGAACTCCGTCAGGTTCGTCTTGCCGAGCACGATCGCGCCGGCGGCGCGCAGCCGGGCAACCACCCCGGCGTCCTGCGGCGTTGAGCGTCCGAGCAGCGCCAGCGAGCCGGCGGTGGTCGGCATCGAATCGGCGGTGTCGATGTTCTCCTTGATCAGAATCGGAATCCCGTGCAGCGGACCCCGCACCTGCCCCGCCCGCCGCTCGGCATCGAGACGATCGGCGATGTCGAGTGCATCCGGATTGATGTCATTGACCGCCCGCAAGCCGGGACCGGCGGTGTTCGTCGCCTCGATCCGATCGATGTACGCCTGCGTTAGCTCCCGCGCCGAGATGGCGCCGCGAGCCAGATCCGCCGTCAGACCGGCGATATCGCGCTCGACAAGATCGGCGTGCGGAATTGCGTAGGTGCCATCGCCAGTCAAGTGCTCACCCCCGGAATCATCGCCTCGATTCACTGCCAGTTCGAAGAGCATACCGGAATCGACCGGCGATTGCCGCTGCGCCCGATTCCGGCTAGAATCTCAAAACTATCAAACGGGAACCATTGGGTTCTTCAGGGAGGAAACCGACGTTGTCAGTCATTCCGGACGCCTACAAGGATTTGCTCGAATCAACCG
>JADLGF010000371.1 GCA_020849415.1 Thermomicrobiales bacterium | reverse complement strand
CTGGTGGCCGAGTGCCTCACGAACCACCGGATCGCTCTCCATTTGGGGCTCTCCGAACGCACCGTCGATACGCACGTCAGCAACATTCTGCATAAACTTCGGCTCTCCTCTCGCGGGCAGATCGCCACGCTCCATCGCGCGCATCGTTCTACGTAGACGTAGCCTTCCTGGGTTCTTGTTGCCGTAGTTTCGATTAACAGATGGCTAACGCCGGCGGCCTATTGTGTGATCCGTCGCGAGCCGAGGGAGCGGTTCGTTCCGGGTTGGATCGTCCGATTCGGAAACGCCCGCTCGTTCAGCTCCTTTCATGCGTGATGGCGGCCCGCTCGGCGATGAGAACACCGAATCCGAACAGGGTCGTCTTTGCCGGATATGTGGCTCGGCGTAACACCCGCCGCGACATCGCACGGCGCCCGTTTCCCCGGCTCGCGACGGAACTCGAACGGAACTTCCGTTTACGCCAATTCGGATCGCCACCGTGGCGATCGAAGAGCAATCAGGAGTCGCAGTCATGAAAACCGATCTTCTTTCCCGGACGATCGACCGCCGTCAGTTCGTATTCGGCGCGGCCGCTGGCGCCGCCGCGTTCGCGTTTCTCCCGGCGCCGTCGATCTTCGCGGCTGCCCAGGGCGCCGATTTCAGCACGCTTGGCTACCCTGAACTGAAGGTGAATATCACCGATACCGGCTACGAGGGCATCCCCGATTCGTTGCCGGCCGGGCGCTATTTGCTGACGGCAACGACCGCGACCGCCGTTCCGACTGATATGTCACCCGATCAGTCTCCGCCGGCGGTTGCTTTCGTGTCGCCGACGCCGGCTGGTATGAGTGCGAACGATTTTCTGCAACTGGTCAGCGGCGGGGGCGGAGCGCCGCCAGCGGGCGCGACCCCGGAGATGGGTGGCACACCCCCGGCTGGTGGCGACCAGGGTGAGGGGCAGCAACTTCCGCTCTCCGTCTACCAGATGAAGTTTGCTGGTGGCACAATGATCTTCCCTGGCATGACGAGCACCCAGGCGGTGATCGACCTGACCGAAGGTGAGTGGGTCGCCTGGTCCGACGATCCAACCGCGCCGATCACACCGGTGGTCTTTGCCGTCACCGGCGCATTTCCGGCCGATGTGAAGGATCCGGAAGCCGATATCACGGCCACTTTGATCGATTTCGCTATTACGATGGAGGGAAATCTCACCGCGGGCACCCATACGATCAAGGTGCAGCACCACGGCGCCCAACCGCATTTCCTGGATATCGAAAAGGGGCCGGACAGTATGACGAAGGAGGAGGTCGAGGCGTCCATTGCCAGCCAGATGAGCGGTACGCCGGCCGCGAACGGAATGGATGAAAGTGCGGTGCAGCCGGTTTTCTACAGCCCGACGCAGTCCATCGGGACGGTAACCTGGCATCAGATCGATCTCACGGCCGGGACGTTCGTGGCGGCCTGCTACTTCCCAACGGCAGGCACCGGCGTTCCGCATGCGGCCGAAGGCATGGTCGACGTCTTCAAGGTCACTGGCTAGCCCGAACCGAGTGATTGCCGGGGAGGACCATGCCACTCCTCGGTAAGCACCCGCGAATCCACCAGAGTCACGACTGCCAAGGGTCGGGATAACCGCACCGTGGCGTGCCCCGCCGGCCGCCGCGGTGCGCCCGTTGGCCGAAAACTGCTGGCCTGCGAGCGCGCGCGATCACGGATACACTGACGCGAATTCCGCGGCCGCTGGCCGAGGTGGCTCAGCCGTGGCTGGCCGCGGACAGCCGATTCATGGTATCGCCCGGGTGCGCGGAATCATCGCGGGCGCATACTCGCTCGTCTCGGGGAGTTTCATGGCTCGTCGTTCCTCGTTCGACATCGATCCCTGCTCGTAGCCGTATGCGCGTTCTCGATCGGGGGCTCATTTACGATGCGACCGATGCGCCACCCGAGCGGCGTTCGTGCGCGTTTACGTCGCTCATGGTCATGGTCGACGGCTCCTATCGCTGTGCATTTCGCGCGGCGCCGGGACGCGATATTCCCGGTGGCAAATTGCGCATCATGGGCAGCGCGAACGGCCATGATTGGGATGTGGTGCATCCCGGGCTGATCCATCCGATGGACGGCATCGAGGGCGATCTCTACGCCGGATATCTCGCGGAGCTGGAACCCGGGGTCCTGACTGGCGCATTCGTCTGGGTCGATCGCTCGAATCCGGAACTGTCGTTCGTCAACCCCGAAACCGCGGGCGTGCTGGAAATGCGCAATCTGGTTGCCACCTCGACCGATGGCGGCGCTACCTGGCACGATTGGCAGCTCCTCGATCTGGGACCGGAAGAAGGCTGTTCCTGCACCGGGCCGATCTTCGAGGCGGCGCCCGGTGTGCTCGCCTTTCCCTATGAAACCTGGAAATCCTACGACGATCCCAGTCCCGGCGATCACACGGCCTCGCTGCGCCTTTCCTTCGATGGCGGAACAAACTGGAACGAGCGAAGAATCGTCGCCGCCGATCCAGCGCATCGGCTCTTTTTCTGGGATCAGCGGCTTGCGGTTCATCCAGAAACCGGCGAGTTGGTGGCCATGTTCTGGACCCACGATCGCGAGTGCGGCGCCGATATCGAAAACCACATTTGCTGGAGTTCCCGCATTGGTGAG
>JADLGF010000370.1 GCA_020849415.1 Thermomicrobiales bacterium | reverse complement strand
TCACCGTCGAGATCGCCCCAGCCGGCGATCACGCCGTCATCGTTGATGCCGACCGCCATTTGCAGCAACCAGCCGGCGTCCTGCGGGGTGATGTCGTTGAGATCGGTCGGGCTGCCGGCGATCCAGATCATGGCGCGGGTGAGGCCATCCTCCCGTTCCCCGTAGCCGACGGCGAACCCGGCGTTGTTGATATCGGTAACGATGGCGTTCGGACGATCAGATAGCGGCGCGAGGGAGACGATCTGTCCCCGCCACCAGAGCGCCGCTTGCCGGATACCGTCGCTTTCAATCACCGCGCCGGCGACCACGCCGGCGTTGTTGATCGAGGTGGCGTAAGCATCGTCGCCCAGGAATGGCTCAAGGTAGCGCGCGTTCACGCCGTCCCAGACGAATGGCACGGAGCGGAACGAGCGGTTCTGGGTCCAGGTAAGTGTGCCGGAGACGGTGCCATCGTCGTTGATGCCGACGGCCATGCTTTCCAGGTTTTCCGTGCCGTCGATTGACACGTGCTGGATGATGGTGACGCTGTCTTCGGTCCAGAGCGCAGCGCGCCGCCCGATGCCGGTCTCGACCCAGCCGGCGATCACGCCGTTCTGGTTGATCGCGACCGCAGCCCCACCCGTCGCTCCATCCGGAAGTTCGAGGAGTTCGATCCGGAATTCAGCGTTCCACCGGGCGGGTTGGGAGCCGGTCGGCTCGCCGCATGGCTCCTCCGGGAGATCGGTGAAGACTGCGCCGGCGATCTGCCCGGAGCCGTTGACGGCGTAGGCGACTCCCCCGCCCTCGCCGCTTACCATCTTGCGCGGTCCGTTCGCGGAGAAGAGGGCCGATACGGCCCGTTCCTCATCCTGATAAACGCTACCGACGGCGCGATTGCCGACCCCGACATCGTTGATCGTGGCGCCGGCGGCGATGCCGAAGCAGTTCTCCTGATCCGGGTGCATCAACGGACCGAGGTCGATCACCGTGTAGACCACCGGTGCGGTTTCGGTCTGGGCGGCGCTCGATACGGGAATGAGCAGGGCGAGGGCGCTGCATATTGCCAGGAGTCTGATCCGTTGCGCCATCGTCGGGAACCTCCACGTCGGCCCGGCGCGGCCTTCTTCAGTCGGTTATGGTCGGAGTGACCAGCAGTTTATCCACCCGCCGGCCGTCCATATCGACCACCTCGAATCGCCAACCTTCGATCTCGAACGACTCACCGGCGTCCGGAATCGTGCCGAGTTGGGCGATGATGAAACCGGCGGTCGTTTCGAAAAGTCCCTCCGCTTCACCCGGCAAGTCCCGGATGTCGAGCAGTTCCGCCAGTTCATCGGCCGGGAGGCTGCCATCGATCAGCCAGGAGCCGTCGGGTCGCTGGAAGGCGTATTCGCGGATGTTGTCGCCCGGCGCGGCGATTTCACCGACCAGCGCCTCGAGGATATCGGTGATGGAGATCACGCCGGCGACGCCGCCGTACTCGTCGACCACCACCGCCAGGTTCTGTCCCGATTGCCGGAACATCTCCAGTGCGGTCAACGCCATGGTGCTTTCAGGAACGACTACCGGCGGCTCGATGGTCGTGGGAAGGGTCCAGAGTTCATCGGATTCGCGCAGCAACAGTTGCCGAATCGAGATGATGCCGGTGAGGTTGTCCAGCGACCCCTCACCGACCGGGTAACGGCCGTGCGGGTGCTGTTCAACCGTAGCGCGAATCGTTTCGGGTGTGGCTGCGGCGTCGATCCAGATGACATCCGGTCGGGGCGTCATGTGCGCGGAAACGCGGTCATCGGCGAGATCGAAGAGCCGTTCGGTGATCTCTTGCTCCCGGGGGTGAAACACCCCGGCCAGCATGCCCTGCTGGAGCAACACGCCGACTTCTTCTTCCGTCACTGGCGGATCGTCATTCTCCCTGATGCGGAGCAGCTTCAGCAGTCCGTTTGTCGAGGCGCCGAGCAGCCAAACGAACGGGGTGACCATACGGGAGAGGGTCGACATCGGTCCGGCCACGATGGCAGCGACGCGTTCCGGGTTGTTCAGTGCGATCCGCTTCGGCACCAGTTCGCCGACCACGAGCGAGCCGAAGGTGATCACCAGCACCACGATGAGGAAGCCGAGCGAATCAGCGAAACGCCCGACAATCGGCAGGTGTTCGAGCCAATCGGCTACCGGTCCGGAGAAACGACTGCCTCCGAACGCGCCGAGCACGATGCCGATCAGCGTGATGCCGATCTGGACCGTGGAGAGGAAGACGTTGGGATCGTTCGCGAGCGCCAGGGCGCGGGCCGCCGAAGGGTCTCCCCGATCGGCGCGTTCCTGCAAGCGCGCGCGACGTGAGGAAACGACCGCCGTCTCCGACATCGCAAAGAGCCCATTTGCGATCGTAAGCACGACGACGACGAGAAGCGCGAACATGGTACTCAATCAACGACACTCCACCGAGGACGGCACGGATTGTTTGTTCAGAATATGGTAGCGTCACCGCTCTTGAATGCGTGTGGCGGAGCGCCGCCTGACGGGCGCTTGTGCTTCAACCATGGATCCGGAGACTTCGACGTGCTGGATGAAACACGAGGACGGCGGCGGGCACGATCGCTCGGAATCGTAATCGGCGAATTGCCGACCGGACCGCACAATGCGATCACCGATGTACCGGGTGTGTCGGTTGGACATGAAACGGTTTGGTTTGGCGATGGTCCGCTGCGCCCCGGCTCGGGGCCGGCCAGAACCGGCGTGACGGTGATCGTGCCGCACCCGGGCAATCTCTACCTCGAGAAGGTCCCGGGCGCATTCGAGGTCATCAACGGCTACGGCAAGACGACCGGCAGCGTGCAGGTCGATGAACTCGGCACGATCGAAACGCCGATCGCGCTGACATCGACGTTGTGCGTGGGCCGGGTGGCGGATGGATTGATCAGCCACGCGATCGCGCAGACTCCCGAGATCGGCATCACGACCGCGACCGTCAATCCGATCGTCGGCGAGTGCGCCGACAGCTTCCTGAATGACATGCAAGGCCGGCACGTTCACGAGGAGCACGTGTTGCGAGCGTTGGCGTCGGCATCGACGGGACCGGTGCCCGAGGGCGCCGTCGGGGCCGGGACCGGCATGTCCTGTTTTGGGTTCAAAGGTGGTATTGGCAGCGCATCTCGGCAAACAGCCAGTGAATTCGGCGGCTATACGATCGGTGTGCTCGTGCTGAGCAATTTCGGAATGCGCCGTCAGCTCGTTTTCGATGGTGTGCCGGTCGGCCGGCTGCTCGAAAATGACATCAACCCGGTGCCGGAGCGGGGTTCGATCATGATGGTGGTAGCCACCGACGCGCCCCTGATCGATCGCCAGCTGCGTCGCGTGGCCCGTCGTGCCGGTTTCGGACTGGCGCGAACCGGTTCAATCGCCGGGAATGGCAGCGGCGATGTAGTGATCGCTTTTTCCAACCATCCCTCCGTGCGCGTGCCGCACTACGGAGATGGCTGGACGCGGCCGATCGAGGTGGTGGCCGAAAGCGGGCCGGATGCCAGCGGCGCTTCGATCGATGCGCTTTTCGCCGCCACAATCGAAGCGACCGAAGAGGCGATCATCAACTCCCTTTTCATGGCCGAAACCGTGGTCGGCCGCGATGGCAATACGCGCGAGGAATTGCCAGTCGAGCGAGTGCTCGATCTCATGCGGCGCTACCGCGGACGCTGAGTGGTGTCAGGGAGTCAAGAGCGGCGCGGCGTGCGCATCGTCGATCAGGCCAAGCACCCGCTGAACGAGCGGTCCATTGATGACATCCAGTAGCAGGGCATCGATCTCCTCCCCGTTCGTGGGCGGATCGAGGAACGTGTGCTGCTGATCGATGCCCCGACTTTCTGAAAGCACTCCGACGTGCCTGGTGCAGAGATCGTAGACGCCGAAGACGACCCCGACGCGGTCGCCGACGACCGGCTCGATCGCCTTCTGCAGGGTGGCGGCCATCATGGCCGCGTGGAGGACGACCGCGGTTTCGATCAGCGCCTTCCGGAATCCCGGGCTCTCCTTGATCTTGAACCCGTATCTCCGGATCAGGGCATCGTTGGACATACGAACGGACGGCATGATGGCGTTGACGATCGAGCGAAGCTCGTGCCGCGCCGCCATCTCCAACACCCGTCCGGGCTCGGAGAAGAGATCGACCGTGGCGGTGACGGCTCCGCAGCCGGTGTGTCCCATGACGACGAGCAGGCGGAGATCGTCGCTCAATTGACTCAGCGCGTAATCGATGCTCCCGAGCGTGTCGCTCCCCAGCACGTTGCCCGCCACGCGAACGACGAAGAGGTCATTGGCTCCCTGGCCGAGCAGAAGCTCGATCGGAGCGCGCGCATCGGCGCAACCGATCACGACGGCGAACGGGCGATGTTGTTGCGGTCCTCCCTGCGGACCGGCGATGCCGAGATCCTGTGGCGAGACGTTCAGGATGCGCGTACGCCTCCCCTCGCCCGGATCATCATCGAGCATGTGCGCGAAGAACTCGTTGCCGGCCTCGAGCAGTGCCCGAGCCTCCGCCGGCGATGCGGGGTGAACCTCCGCCACCGGGTTGTTGATGTCGTAGCGGTAAACGATATCGATCATGCGGGTGAACCTTCGTGTCGTTCGGCGCCGGTTCGCGCAACCGCCGAGCCATCGAAACGCCGCCCGGCATCGGTCCGATTATGAGTCATTCACCGAATCGGCGTGAAATGAAAAGCGACCGGGTCCTTCCGGACCTCGGTCGTCTCAATCTGGCGGAAGCGACGGGATTCG
>JADLGF010000369.1 GCA_020849415.1 Thermomicrobiales bacterium | reverse complement strand
CTGCTGTGGCGGTCCTGTGGAATTTGGGGCGCCCGCAAACGCTACATCAGGCGCCGGCATCGGCGGAGATTCCACCGCTGGCAACGGCACGGGGGGCGACGCTTGGGCGGGCTCAGCGATTGCCGGCGATATCTACGGTAGTGACGTCAATGGAGGCATCGGTGGTAACGGCGGTGTGGCCGAAGGCGGCGACGGTGGTGACGGCGGCAACGCCGTGAGCATCGGGCTCAATTCGGCCGGATCCGGCCCGGTGATCGTGACCACCACCGGCGGCATGACGGTTAATGGCGGTATCGGCGGCGATGGCGGCAACGCCGTCGGCGGCAACGGCGGGGCGGGCGGCAATGCCCAGCTCGGCACGAATACGTACGGCCAATACCAGGGTGGCACCGCGACCGGCGGCGAAGGCACGGGCGGAACCGCCGGTAACGGCGGGAGCGCGACCTCCGGAGACGCCATTGGCGGAGAAAACTACATCAGCTTTGAATACGTCGAGCCTCACGACGTAAGGCCGGAGCCTACCGGCAGCACGGCGACTGAGCCGAACCCGATCCAGGGTAGCTCCACGAACGGCGTGGGCAGCGACGGTGTCGGCGCGCAAGGCATTATCGATCGCGAAGGGATTCACGACGGCACCGCTATCGACGGCTCGATCGGCAACGGCGGCGCGGCGTATGGTGGCAAGGGCGGCGCCGGCGGCGCGGCGGTCAACATCACCGCCTGGGCTCCGCTCGGCGGCATCACGGTGATCGAGGGCTTCGAGAACGTGATCACCGGCGGGAACGGCGCCAACGGCGGAAATGCCACCGGTGGCGACGGCAAGATCGCCGGCGATGCTACCGGCGGCAATGGTGGCCAGGGCGGCGGTGCCTACTCCGGCTGGATCGCCACCACGACCTGCAATCCGAACCAGATCATCAACGCCATTTCGAGCGGCCCGGTGATGAACCTCAGCGGGGCCTGCCTTCTGACCATCTCCACGGTCGACTTCGTCACCGGTGGCAATGGCGGCAACGGCGGCCAGGCCACCCTCGGCAACGGCGAGGATCCGGGTGGAGTCGCGCAGGGCGGTAACGGCGGAGATGGCGGCGTGGCGGTCGGTGGCAATGCCCGGGGCGGCAACGGCGGCAATGGCGGGAACGCCACGGCCGACGGTGGCGACGCCCAGGGTGGCAACGGTGGTCGCGGCGGCGATGCCGCCAGCAACACCAGCGCCACCGGCGGTAACGGCGGCAATGGCGGCAACGCAAACGCCGTCAATGGCAATGCAACTGGCGGCAACGGCGGCGATGGCGGGAACGCCTACGGCAACGGCAACCTCCAGGGCGGAAACGGCGGCAATGGTGGCGATGCCACCGCCGTCAACGGCAACGCGACCGGCGGCAACGGCGGCAACCCGGGTAACGGCGGAACCGGCGGTCAGGGTGGCGATGGCGTCGGCATCGGTGGCAATGGCACCGGCGGTAACGGCGGCACCTCGAACGACGGCGGCTGCGGAATCGGCGTCGGTGGTACCGGCACCGGTGGCGCGGGTGGCGTCGGCGGCTACGATGGCTGCGGCGTCTCCCTCGACGACGACGACGATGGCTTCTACACGCCGGACTGGGGCACCACCCCTCCGTAGTCATCCAAAACAATCAAGACCTTCAACGAGCCGGGCGAAATAGCCCGGCTCGTTCGTTAACGCGGTCACCTATGAGGTGGACGCGTTGTTCAGTCGCCAACCCCGTCGTCCTGAGGAACGAGGAACTCGACGCGAAGCAAACGGGCACAAAAACACCCGTGGCCATGCGGAAATCCGCTTCGCGTCGAGCCCTTCGTTCCGCTCAGGGTGACGGTGCTTTTTTGGTGGGATGCTGACGATTTCCACGGCGATCGCTGTAGTTTCACCCTGGAGACCGGTCATATTTCCGAATCGGCGCAATCCGATGGAGGAGAGGGTTTTGCGCCCTCCCGCCGGCCGTCAGGCCGACCACCTCGTCGCCCGTACATGCGATTCCACTGGGAAAGCGAACGTGGTGGACAGTGACGGTCGCCTGCGGGCAACCGCGGGAGGGCACAAGACCCTCCCCTACGGACACTGCGCGATGCGTCACGCGGAACGCGGAACCCGGAACCCGGAACCCGGAACCCGGAACCTCAGAACGTGAGCGCGAACACCCCGATAGCGGCGGCGCAGAGGAACGGGCCGAACGGCTGCGGTTCGATCCGGGTCGAGCGTTGCAGGTAGAGGACCACCGCCGCGCCGGCGGCCGCGAGCGCGACGCCTGCGAAGAAAGCAAAGAGCGTACCGGGCCAGCGCGCCATGGCGCCGATCATCCCCGCGATGAGCACATCGCCCCCGCCGATCGGGGCCAGCTGCATCACCGGCAGAATCTTGCGCAGCACCAGCATGCCGACGCCGAAAATCACGAGACCGGCCAGCATTCCCTGGAACGATTCGACGAAGGGGTCCCAGCCACGCAGCAACGCCGCGACCAGGCCGATCACGATGCCCCCGGCCACCAGATTCCGGTAGACGGTGCCGCTCCAGAAATCGGTCAGCATCACGATCGAGAGCACGGCGGCGAAGAGCGCGAATTCGGCCAGGGCGCCGGCGCTATCCATGCGGAACACCGCCACGGCGAAGGCCGCGCCCATCGCCAGCTCGTAAACCCAGCGACCCCGGCCCAGCGTCCGGCGGCAATTCGTGCAGCGGCTCGACGCGCCGATCAGCGGCGCCCAGGCGAGCGCCGGGAAAACGCCCGGGCAGTACGGGCAATTCGGCTGCGTGGCGGGGAGCGCTTCGGAAGCGAAACTCTGGCTGACAATCCAGATCGCCGATGCCAGCGTGAGCCCAAGCAGCACGAACAGCGTCGCTCCGGCGATCTCCATTCCCTAAACCCGGGGAGCGCGCGCCGCGCGGGCAGCGCTCCACATGACGTCGAGCGACGGCCACTGGCCGGTGAACCGTTCGAACGCCAGCACTCCCTGGAAAACCAGCATGCCGAGTCCATCGAGGGTGGCGATGCCCCGTTCCCGGGCCGCTTCGATCAGGTCCGTGTCACGGTAGGTGAGATCGACCACCAGCGCTCCGGCCGGCAGGCGATCGAGCAGGTCAGCGGCGAGCGGCAGTTCGCCGCGGTGCCAACCGAGTGAGGTAGCGTTGATCAGAATGCCGGCATCCGCCAGCACATCGCCCGGCTCGGCCGCGACCACCGCCGTCGATCCGAGTTCCGCGATCAGCTGCTCGGCTCGTTCCGGGCGGCGATTGACGATCGTCAGTTTCGGCACGCCGATTTCGTGCAACGCCAGCACCACCGCCCGCGACGCCCCGCCGGCGCCGAGAATGACGGCGTTACGCGTGGACGCATCAGCGATCGTTCCGGTCAGCGACAACCGGAAGCCGTAGACATCGGTGTTGTCGCCGAAAAGCCGGCCGTCGCGATTGACGATCGTGTTGACCGCGCCCGCCGCTTGCGCCAACGGCGAGACCTCATCGATCAGTTCGATCACGGCCTGCTTGTGCGGCACGGTGACATTCGCCCCGAGCACATCGTTGGACCGGAGCGAGTCGATCCGCGCCGGCAATTCGGCCAGTGGCGTGTGCCAACGTTCGTAGCGGATCGGCAGGCCAAGTTCATCGAGCGCCGGTTGCTGCATGGCGGGCGAAATGCTGTGCTCAACGGGATCACCGATGATGCCAAGTCGTTTCGTACCCACCGCGCTCATCAGCCTCCGCCGTACCGCTGGATGTTGGCCTGGTGCTCCTCGAAGGTGACCGCGAAGGCGTGTTCGCCGGTGTCACCGATCGCGAAGAAGAAGACGTAGTTGGTATCCGCCGGGTTCAGCACTGCCAGGATCGGATCGAGGCCGGGGCTGGCGATCGGGCTCGGCGGCAACCCGCCGAACTGGTACATGTTGTACGGATTGTCGATGAAGAGATCGTCCCCGGTCGGCACGGGCCACCAGTTCTCCTGGTTGCCGATGATGTACTGCACGGTCGGGTCGGCCTCGAGCCGCATGCCGATCGCGTAGCGATCCATGTAGACCTGCGCGATGATCGGGCGCTCGGTGCCGATTTGCGCCTCGCGTTCAACCAGGGATGCGAACGTGACGACCTCGTAGATGGTCATGCCCCGGGCAGCGGCCTGTTCACGCATGTCATCGGTGAACTTCGCGTCGAAGTTATCGAGCATCGCCTGAATCAGGTACTCGGGCGGATCATCCGACATGATGAAATAGGTATCGGGATAGAGGAAGCCTTCGAGATCGTACAGGCGGTCTTCGCTCTCCGGCATGTCATCGAGGAAGTCATACCGCGAGTAGTCGAAATTCCGGACCGCTTCAAGGAAGCCCTCACGGCCGCCGTTCAACCCCGCCTCATCGACGGCATCGGCGATCTGATCGATGCGGAAGCCTTCGGGAATCGTGATGCGCAATTCCTCGCGCTCCACGATGGCGGCGCTTTCGCGGCTGGTGATCAGGTCGACAATCTCGGCGGTCGTCATCCCGACCGTCAACTGATAGGTTCCCGGCTCCAGGCTGCGGCTTTCGAGCCGGAGCAGCCCCTTGAAATAGGCTTCGAAGTTGATCAGGTCGTAGCGCGAGAGCTTTTCGGCCACATCGCCGACGCTATCGTCTTCCGTGACCGTAATCACGATTTTCTGGCCGATATTGGCGGCGGCGGTTTGATCGCGGTACCAGTCGAAGAACCAGAACCCGCCGCCGAGGACGGCGACCGCCATAATGGCCACGAGCGCGACCTTGATTGAGGAAGCGGCGAAACGAAGCAAGGAGCTAACCTCTCGTGACTCCAGGCAGCGGCCAACGGCCACACCCCCGGTGGTCCGGATCAGCCCCGATTGTACGCACCGGCTGCGTCAATCACAACGTTCCGGACAACACCCGGTGATGCCGGCGCGTCCCAAGGTGGTGGTGATCGTCGGCCCCACGAACGTCGGCAAAACCCGGCTCGGCGT
>JADLGF010000368.1 GCA_020849415.1 Thermomicrobiales bacterium | reverse complement strand
GCATCGATTCCCACCATCCGTTCGACCTGATCGCGATCATGCTCGGCACCAACGATCTCAAGCTCCGGCTCGATCGCCAGCCGGCCGATATCGCCAACAGCCTCGCCCTGCTCGCCAACACCGTGCGCTCGACCCAGTTCGGCCCGGATGGAGGTCGGCCGCAGGTGCTGATCATCTGCCCGCCGCCGATCGGGAAGCTCGGTGACCTCGGCGGCGTGTTTGCCGGCTCGGTCGAAAAATCGCTCGAGCTGCCCCGCTGGTACGAGTGGGCGGCGCGCTGGACCGGCTCGGGCTACCTCAACGCCGGCGATTACATTCGCAGCAGCGATGCCGATGGCGTCCATTTCGACCCGGACGATCACCGGAAGCTCGGCGAAGCGGTCGCCGGCAAGGTGCGCGAAATGCTTTCGGGCCGGTGAACGTCCACCCGGGTGGACTCCTCCAACCCATTGTCGGGACCGGCGTGCTTTGCGCAAAATGTTTCACGTGCAACCTGTTTCTGTCGCGCCGGTGCCCCGACGGGCCGCGATCGGCGCGACTTTGGTAGGCTTGCATTCGGAATGCGAGGGATCTGTGTAGCACTGGACGGCCCGCCATCGAATCACCGCGAAACCGATCCGGGAGCCGGCTCGTTACAGCGGTCGATATGGATGGATTTGCTGCCAGTGGAATCACAATGAACGGCTGGGGCGGTGTGCGTCCGGCTGAACGGACTGGGAGCGGCAGCGTGGTTGATGATGGTGATCTCGTCGGCCGCGCGCGGGCCGGAGATCCGGTCGCGTTCGAGCGGCTGTTCGATCGCTATCACGCTCCGATCCTCAATTACCTGCACCGCATGGTTTACGACCGCGCGACCGCCGAGGACTTGACCCAGGACACCTTCATCAAGGCCTACCGGGCGCTGCCGAACACCAACCACGATCTCGCCTTCAAGGCCTGGCTCTACCGTATCGCAACCAATACGGCCATCACCCACCTCCGGCGCAAGAAGATCGTGCGCTGGGTGCCATTCGCGGAGGGGTTCGATCCGCCGTCGAACGAATCGGTCGAACGCTCGGTGGGGCGGCGTTTCGACGTCGAGCAGGCGCTCGGCAAATTACCGCAACACTACGCAACCGTGCTGCTGCTGCGGCACTACCAGGGGCTGTCGCTGGCGGAAACCGCCGCGGCGCTCGATATCACCGAAAACGCGGCCAAGCTTCGGCTCTTTCGTGCTCGCAAAGCGTTCGCGGAGGTTTATGGAGGCGAGGACACCGGAGCAACGGCTCCAGGAGATGAGAACCAGTGACCGATTCGAGGCGAGGCTCCCACGAAGGCATGAGCCCGCTCACCCACGCAGAAGCCGAGGCGCTGATTTCCGCGCGTCTCGATGGGCCGCTCGAAAGCGCCGCCAACCGGGCGCTGCTGGCCCATCTTTCCGCGTGCGATAACTGCCGCGCCTTCGCGCAACAGATCGATTTCATGGCGACCGCGGTGCGGGAGATTCCCTCCCTGCCACCCAGTGCCGCCGTTTCACGCCGCGTGCGCGCCGAGATTCGCGGTGAATCGAAACCGATGCGCCGTTTTTCGCACTGGCTGACCTCCAGCCGTTCGGCGCCGGCCGGCGCCCTGGCGGCGGCCGTGGTGGCGCTCACGCTCGTCAGCGCCTCTGTCTTTGGACCCCTCGGCGACAACGACTCGAATAACCCCAGCGTCAACGCGCCCAGTTTCGCCGCGGTCACAACGGCGACGGGCGAGGGGAGTGATCCCGATACGGCCGGCGAAACGGCGAACGACACCGCCGCCGCGCCGCCGAATATCCAGGTCACCCAGTCCGCGCCCGACGAGGCGTTCGCGCAGGGCGAGGCGGTTCAGAAAACGGAAGAGCCCGAGGCCTACGGCGGTGATTCCGAAGCCGACGCCGAATCGAACGTTGCCGCGGCCGACGCAGGATCGGAACCGGGGCAAGAGACCGCGCGCGGCGCCGCAGGCGGTGATACCGGCGAGATCGCCGACGGCACCGGCGGCGGCAACATGACCGTTCTCTTTGCGGAAGAGCCCGCCACCCCGGAAGCGACCCCGACCGAGGAGCCGATCCCGACCGAAACGCCGCAGCCGGAGCCGACGGCGACGGACCAGCCGGAACCAACCGAAACCCCGGAGCCCGAGGAAACGGCCACGCCGACCGAGGAACCGGCGACTCCCGAGCCGACCCTCACCGCGACGCCGGAGCCGGAAGCGACCGCAACCGCTGAATCAACCGCCACCCCGGCGCCAACCGAAGAGCCAACTCCGACCGAAACACCGGAAGACGAGGCGGATTCGCCGGCGATCGTGCAACGCCCCAATTCGACCGGCAGTGATGGAACGGCCATTCAACCGGTCTCCGGCGACGCCAGCGACGCGTCGGCCGGCACCGGAGCCGCCGGCTCGACTGGTCCAGCCGATACCGAGGAGGATGGGACGATCGTTTCGGCCGGCGATGAAGAGAACGCAGACGACGAGGAAACCGAACTGGCGAGCGAACCGGCCGGCCCGGTCGCCTTCGGCGATCTCGAATCGGCTGGAACGATGGGCAGCAGCGGCGTGCTGATCCCCGGCAACGGCGGCCTCTACGCCGCCGAGCAGCCTGGCGGTGGTCTCGCCATCGTCGCGCTCGATGGCACGGTGCTCGCGTCCGGCTGGGGGTACAACCCGGTCTGGTCGGGCGACGGACAAACGGTCTACGCCGCTGATGGCACCCTCTCCGAAGGGGGCGCGGCGCTGATCGCGTGGACCTCCGGCGGCGGTATGGATTACGTGACGAGCGGCGCGCCGGTGTACGACACGCCGGCCGGCGCCGCCAACGGCGGTCTCTACTACGTGCGCTATCAGCCGGGTGGGGAATTCACCCTGCAGCTCCGCTTCACCGGTGACGACAGCGTCATCTGGGAAACCGGCGAATACACCCTCGTCGGACAGGCGATCTACCTCTACGGCGGCGAAGTTTTCGTCCCGACCGATCAGGGCTGGCTGGCGATTCCGACCGGTGGCGGCGAACCACGCAACGTCGGCCCGGTGATGGGCGGCGAGTACGATCCCGTCGTCGATCCCGCCACCGGCATGATCGCCTACGCCTCCGGCGGATCGGTCTACGTCGCGCCGGCGGTCTCGCCCGGCTCGGCCATGCTCGCCGGCAATCTCGGCAACGGCGGATTCGCCTGGACACCGTGGGGACTGGCGCTGGCGAGCGGGGGAGAGGTGTCGATTGTCCACTCCGATGGCAGCGCCACGCCGATCGTGACCGGCGGTGGCGATCTGACCGCGCCGGTCTGGACCGGCGACGCCCTGCGCATCGCTGATACGGCCGATGGCGGCACGATCCGCGTACTCCCGGCCGAAACAATCTCGGCCATCATCGGCGGCTGACCAATCCGGATTCTTTCGCCTTTCGCGGCCCCGTCCACCCGGGTGGACGGGGCCGCTTCGTCCGGTGGTAGACTCGCCGGCGGGAAGAAAGGGCCCCGATCGATGGTGGAATCAGCAGAACGCAGCGGCCGCTTCTTCGGCCGGACCTCGGTCGAAGCGGTCATCGGCGATGTCATCGAGCAGCCGGTTGAGGCGATCGTCTACCTCGCCAACACGCGCGGCATGATGGAAGCCGGATCGGCGACCTCGATCCGCCTGGTCGGCGGCAAGGATGTCGAGCGGGAAGCGATGGCCCTGGCGCCGCACCAGCTCGGCTCGATCTTCATCACCGGTTCCGGCCGGCTGCGTTCGATCAACCGCATCGAGTTCGTCTTCCACGTCGTGCTCTCACGCATGCTCGGGGAAGCGCCCCGCCGCGAACTGGCGCCGCGCGCCATAGACGATCTGCTCACCAGCGCCGAACAGCGCCGGATTCGCTCGCTCGCTATCCCCGTCATCGGCGCCTCGACCGACGCCAGTGAAGAGGAGCGGCAATCCGCGATCGACGACATGGTCGAAGCGGTCGTTTCGTGGTTGCGACGCCGATCGGCGCGCATCGAGCGTATCATCCTGGTCGCGCGCTTCCCGGATGACGCCCCCTTGCTCGAACGGGCGATCGACACGGCGCGCCGAAAGATCTGGGCGGAATGAAACGCCTGCTTCCGCGTCGCCTCGTGCCAGAGCGCACCGCCCGTCCCGCCGATGCGCTGGATGCCGCCGAACGGGAACTCGATCAACTGCTGCAGAAGCGATCCGCGCTGGCGCTGCCGGAGGCGATGCTGGCCCGCATCGTGGCGCTCGGCCTGCCGACCGACACCGTCGAGGATGTGCTGGGAGCGATCCGTTCACTTGATGACTGGATGATCGCCTGGACCCGCATGGGGCAGCAGTGGCTCGCCGTCGCCAAGCGCGAGGACATCTCGGGGCGCTGGCGGCACGGCGCGCTCGCCCGGCGACACGCCGCCATGTGCTACCACGCCGCCCACTTCATCACCGCCGCCGACCAGAAGACCGTTTTGATGCTGCGTTCCACAGCCGCCGGCTTTTTCGCCCAGGCGGCGCCGTACCTTTACGAAATGACCGAACGAATGCTCATTCCCTGGAAAGAGCACCTGCTGCCCTGTTACCTGCGCCGGCCGGTCGGCGCCGGCAGCCCGTTTCCGCTGTTGATCGTGCTCAATGGCGCCACCACGATCAAGGAAGAAACCCTGATCTGGAGCGATCCGATCGTCACTGCCGGCTGGGCGGTGCTGGCGGTCGATTGGCCCGGCACCGGCGAGGCCACCGCCACCATGCCGTTGAGCGGGGAAGGGGAGTCGGTGATCGTGGCGATCCTGCGCGAGATGGAGCGCGATCCCCGCGTCGACCGGTCCCGCATCGCCGCGCTCGGCTTCTCGCTCGGCGCGACGCCGGTCGTGCGCGGCGCGGAGCGTGATCCCCGCATCGGCGCTGTCATCCTGGTCACACCGCCGTTCGATCCGCCCGCGTGGCCGGCCCTGCTCGATCCGTTGATGGCGCGGCAACTACTGCTCCTCACCGACGACGACCGGGATCCGGAGCAGGTGATCGCCTCGTTCTCGCTGCGCGCCTCCCTCAACGACTGGCACTGCCCGGCGCTCGTCTTCGGCGCTGGCCAGGACCGCGTCGCTCCGCCCGATGAGGCCGATCGGGTCGCGCACGGCATGGGCGAGTGGGCGACCCTCGTGCGCTACCCCCAAGCCACCCACGGCCTCTACGACGTCATCGACGACTGGCCCTACGTCGCCGCCGAATGGCTCACCGCCCTCTACAATCCCCAGCCGGAAGAACCGGGCGAACAACCCAAGTCCACAGATATCGAATAAGGCGTCGTAGGGTTTTCCATTGGTCAGGTTCGGCCGCGTACGAGGAAGGCGATGCGGCTCCAGAAGCGGAGGCGGAGCGACCATTCGAGCACCAGCAGCGCCATCCCGAGGCCGAGCAGGCCGCGCCAGATCGGCACGAACCGGGTCAGGCCGGAGTCGCCGCCGGACGGAGCGTCGAAGACCCCCGATGCGGAATCGAGTGAGCGCACCTCGCCGCCGCTGCGCGCCGAGAGTGCCATGAGGAGTGACGCGCCGTCGCTCGCCGGGCGGAGTTCGGGAGATGGTGGCAGCATCACTGCGTACGACTGCGCCACCCGCGTCGATCCTGCCGTCCACGCAACCGTCGCCTCGAACGCTTCGAAGGTCTCTCCGATCGGCAGGGTCGCCTCCCAGGTATCGGGCGCGGTTTGCGTGAGTACTCCCTGCATCGTCGAGCCGTCCGGCAGCGCGACATCGAGCGACGCCCCGGCCAGATCGACCGGTTCGCCGCGGGTCACGCCCGGTTCCAGCTGGAAGCGCACTGAACCGCCGCTCCGCTCAACGCTCACGTCGACCGGCCTTGCTTCCGGATCAGGCAGCGCCCAGCGCAGCATCGAGCCAAAGAACGCCCCGTAGTCATTCCACTCGGGCCAGGCGAGCGCGAAATCGGCCCCGTCATCGGCGGTCCACGCCACCACCCGGCCCAATCCGTACTGCCAGGTCGCCAGCAGTGGGTCGCCACGCGCTGTCACCAGCACGGAGGTGGCGGCCGCCTTGGTCTCGGCATAGTCGTAGCCATCGAGGAGGGGGAGGGTAGTGGGATCGAACCGGTTCATGATCGGACTCGGTTCGAGCTGGATCGGCTGGAACCCGCCACGCACGACGGATTGACTGCCGGCCGCGCGCGCCTCCGCCAGCGTCACTGATGGAATGTCTTCCGGTTTGTTCGTAAAGTGGAAGCGCCCCGCGCCATTCTGGGCGATGAACTGCAACAGTTCCAGGTCGGCGTCGTCTCCCAACGCCAGGGTCGAGACCGACACCCGGTCGCGCGAGGCGGTGTCGAGCAGGTTGAAATAGCTCTCGCGGGTGCCCGAACGCGACTTGCCGTCCGACAACACGATCACGTGCCGCACATCGACATCGACCGCCCGGATGGCGTCGATGCCGACCTGCATCGCCGGGTAAAGCTCGGTGCCGCTATCGCCGCTGAGCCCATCGATCGCGGCGTTGATCGTATCCCGCGAGGCCTGACCCTCGACCGCCGTCATCGGCACGATCCACTGCTGGCGATCGTTGAACGCCAGCACCCCGATCTGATCGCCGTCGGCCAGCGCCGTCAGCGCCAGCTTCGCGGCGTCTCGCGCCAGGTCGAGCTTTGTCGGGCCACCGACCGGGTTGTAGGTCATCGAGCCCGAGCGGTCGATGATCAGCAGCAGCGCGACGCGGGGTCGCTGCGCGCCGTCGGTCACTTTCACGGAAACCGGCAGCATCCGCTCCAGCCCAGTCGAGGCGTAGCCGCCTGGTCCGTAACTCGACGCGCCACCGAGCACCAGCACCCCCTTGCCGAGGGAGCGCGCCGCCTGCTCGATTGCGGCAACCTGATCGACCGAAAGCGCCGCCGCCGACACGTTGTTGAGCACGATCGCGTCGAACGGCGCCAGATCGGCCAACCGGGTTGGCACCCGGTCCGGACGCACCGTGGAGACGAGTGCGCCCGACGCGGTCAACGCCTCGCCGAGCCGCCCCGAATCGGCCTGTTCGTCGGTGATGATCAGCACCGCCGGCGCGTCGCGGATCACCAGTCCGAAGGGGAGGCGGTCATTCTCGAGCACCGGATTGCTGGCGCCGTCGGCCGGAATGACCGTCACGACCACGCTGTGAAAACCAGGTTCGAGCGCACCGAGCGCGATGGCGTGGTTGGAGACGCCCGCTTCGATCGCCAGCGACTGTTCCGCCTCGACCGCGCCATCGATCTCGACACGAATCGTTACATTCGCGGCACCGGGTGAAGCGATGGTCGCGATCAGCACCGCCGTATCGCCGTTCCAGAGGGCGGTCGGACCGGTGAGCGCTTCGAGCCGCAGATCGCCGGTGGCGATGCCCGGCGCGTAGACGGTATCGATCGGCGCGCTCTGACCCACCTGCGACAGCGCCGCGCCGTCGTTCTCCACGCCGTCGCTCAGCACCACGATCCGCCGGCTGCCCTGCACCGGCAACGCGTTCGCCACCGCCAGCGCTGATTCGAGATTCGTCGCGGTGGTATCGATCCCCCCGGTGCCCGTCTGCCAGGATTCGGCGACGTCGCTCACCGTCGCCGGTCGCGCGGCCACGTCGGGATTGCCGCCGAAGGTCACGACCGCCGCCTCGGAGCCCGCCGGCGCGCCTTCGAGGGCCTGATTGACCCAGCGGGAGATCTCGTCGCTCGCCGCCGCCGGCACGCTGGCCGAGCGATCGACGACGAACACGACACTCGCTCCGGAAGCCGGTCTCGCCAGCAGCGGTTCCGCCAGCGCCAGGATCATCGCCACCAACCCCACCGCTCGCAGCAGCGCCAGTCCGAGCGCCCGGCGGTCGCCGGACGGCAGCTTCCGCCAGGCCACGCCGAGCAACACCGGGATCAGGAGCAGCAACCAGAGAGCGTCGGGGCGGGCGAAGGCGATGTCGTTCATTGCGCCGCTCCCCGGGTCCGGCGGTTGCCCCGCAACGATCGCCACCAGTCGCCCAAAGCCAGCATCACCGCCAGGCCGACCAGCAGAGGCCAGAGTTCAGTGCGCCGTTCAATCCGATCGAGCGCTTCGTTCGCCGAGGCGG
>JADLGF010000367.1 GCA_020849415.1 Thermomicrobiales bacterium | reverse complement strand
CCTCGCGCAGCCACTTCACGTACCGCACCGGGATCGAATCATTGAGCCCCAGCCGCTCGCGCATTGCGTCCATTTCCGCTTCGGAACGGACGTTCATTTCCTCCGGATCGATCAGCGCGGTGATCGGATCGCCGGGCGCCAGCGAAATAATGACGTACGTAATGACGGTAATACCGAGCAGCATCGGCAAAACCATTGCCAATCGGCGCAAGATGTACTGCATCAATACCTCCGCCACCGGTGGTGACGGGAGCGGGCGAACGCCCGCTCCCGTCAATCAGCCGGCACTACTCCTCGGGAGCAATCCAGACACGCTCGAACGGTGCGCGCACCGGGAGCCGGTATTGGTACGGGAACGCGCCCTGAACCCGCTGGTTCCAGCCGTACAGAATCGACTGCCGGTAGACCGTCGACTGCGGCGGATCGGCCGAGAGGGCGAGGCTGGTCTCGTCCCAAAGCGGCTTCGCCTTCGCGAAGTCAGGCTCGTCGAGCGCGGTCTGCCAGAGGGCGTCGACCTCCTCGTTGCAGTACCGGGCGTAATTGGCGCCGCCGAGATCACGCGTCCAGCCGCACTTGAGGTACTGCCAGTTGTCGCGCATCGTCTGGTACGCGCCGAAGTTGGCGAACGTGAGATCGAAGTTACCCTGGGTGTAGAGCTCCTCCACCACCGAGGCGGGATCGATCTGCAGGAACTGGGTCTGGATGCCGGCGGCCGAGAGCATCGCCGCCATCGCTTCCTGGCCCGGCGACGGCACGGCCGAAACCTGCCACTCGAGCGTACGGTTGAAATCCCAGCCCGCTTCCTCGAGCAACGCCCGGGCCGCTTCCGGATCGTAGCCGTAGGTCGGGAAGCCTTCCGGCGGCGTTTCGAGGCCGACGACATGCTCGAAGAGGTAGTTCGAGGGGCGTAGGGTGCCGTTGTAGAGCTGCTCGTTGAGCAGCGGCACATCGAGCGCGTACATGATCGCCTTCGACAGTGCGGTGCCGATCTCGCCCGGGAAGCGCTCGCGATTGACCGCGAAGCCATCCGGGTGATCGCGCGGCACGGCGTTGCCGACGATGTGATCGAGATCGGTCAGTCGCTGGAACACCGCGCCGGGAGAGAGACCGCAGCCATCGATCTCACCCGACTCGAGCGCCGCCGTCAGCGTTTCACCGTCACCGAAGCGAATGATGTACTTGTCGAGCAGCGGCCGGCCCAGATAAAAGTCGTCGAAGGCTTCCATTTCGATGTACTGGCCGTCGACGAAATTGGTGACCTTGAACGGACCGTTGCCGATCGGCATGGTGGCGTACGGCGGATCGAACAGTTGCTCGAACGGCATCTCACCGAAGATGTGCTTCGGGTAGGGCCAATAGCCAACGTTCCAGTTCACCCAGTAGTTGGGCACGGGCGCCTCGAGCTCGATGCGGACACCACGATCGCCGATCTTGGTGGCGCCTTCGACCATGATGTCGCCGACCGCCGCGCCTTCTTCCTGCAACCGGGCGCCGCCCTTGATGCCGGAGGCCGGGGTTTCGTTGAAGGTGCCGGCGTTCTTGTTCAGCGAGATCCAGATGCCGAAGATGACGTCATCAACCGTCACGGGCGTGCCGTCGTGCCAGAGCGCGTTGTCGCGAACCTCGAACTCCCACACCTGGTTCGGCGTGATCTCCGTCATCGACGCGGCGATGCCGAGTTCGATTTCGGTCTGGTTCGAATCGGGATTGATGCCGTCGCCCCACTGACGTCCGTAAACGAGCCGTTGGAAGGTCGCCTCGATCACCACATTCTGCGAGGTGCTGATCGTGTTGACCGGCGTCAGGATGTTGTAGGTCGGTTTCCCGCTGCCGTAGGTGAGCGTACCGCCCGAGACCGGGGTAGCATCCTGGGCCGAGGCCGACAGGTGACGCCCGAAGTGCGGCGCGGCCGCCAACGCTCCCGCCGCGCCCGCGGTTTTAAGTACAGCGCGCCTGGAAAGTGAGCCGGGTCTGCGAGACATACGGTACTCCCTTCTTGCAGCTGAGGTTACGGACCGGACCTCACCGAACGCCATCCATCCGATCTGGTCCACATCGCAGGGCGCATCCGATCGTCCGGTATGGGCCCGTGACATGTGACGTCTGACGTGCGTTCATCGTAGGAGTACGCGCCGACCCTGTCAACCGGGCCGGCGCGCGTTCCGCATCGGTCAAACGGCGGTCCGAATCGAACCGGAAATCAGGCTACCGCCCTACTCTTCCGGCACCAGCCAGACGCGCTCGAAGACGTTCCGCACCGGCAGGCGGTACTGGTACGGATAGGCGCCCTGGACGCGATCGCTCCAGATGTACGACACCGACCCGCGGGAGAGCGTGCCCTGTGGAGGATCGGCCGCAAGCGCCAGGGAGGTCTCGTTCCAGATCGGCACGGCGGCATCCCAGTCCGTCTCGTCGAGGGCGGCCTGCCAGAGGGCGTCGACCTCCTCGTTGCAGTAGCCGGTCGCGTTCCAGCCGCCCGTTTCGTACCCCCAACCGCACTTGATGTAGCGCCAGTTGTCGAGCATCGATTGGGCCGCGCCGAAGTTGCCGTAGGTGATGTCGTAGTTCTTCTCGATGTACATCTGGTCGTAGATGGTGGCGACATCGATCTGGGTGTAGGAGGTCTTGATGCCGACATCGGCCAGCATCGCCGCCATCGCGTCATACGTCGGGCTGGGCGGGCTCCAGACCATCCACTCAAGGGTGGTGTTGGAATCCCAGCCGGCTTCGGCGAGGATCGCGCGCGCCGCGTCCGGATCGTAGGTGTAGGTCGGGAAGCCTTCGGGCGGCGTTTCAAGGCCGACCACGTGCCCGAAGAGGTAATTCGAGGGCCGCAGCGTGCCGCTGGCGAGTTGCTCGTTGATCGTCGTGACGTCGATCGCGTACATCATCGCCTTGGTCAGGGCGGCGCCTTGCTCCGCCCAGCGGACACGGTTGACCGAGAAGCCATCCGGATGATCGCGCGGCACCGGATTGCCGATCAGGTTCTCGAGCGAGGTGAGGCGGTCGAAGACCGGCCCGGCGCTGGCGCTCATGCCGTGAATCTCGCCCGCTTCGAGCGCGGCGGTCAGGGTATCGGTATCACCGAAACGGACGATGAACTTATCGAGCAGCGGCTTGCCGGCGAAGAAATCGGGATTCGCCTCCATCTCCATGTACTGCCCCTCGACGAACTGGACCGCCTTGAAGGGTCCGTTGCCGACCGGCATGGTGGAGTACGGCGGATTGAACAGCTCTTCGAACGGCGTTTCGCCGAAGATGTGCTTCGGGTACGGCCAATAGCCGACGCTCCAGTTCACCCAGTAATTGGGGATCGGGTTGACCAGCTCGATGCGGAGGCCACGATCGCCGACCTTGGTGGCGCCTTCGACCATGATGTCGCCAACGGCCGCGCCCTCGTTGCGGAGGCGATCGCCGCCGAGAATGCCGACCGCCGGCGTTTCGTTGGCCGCACCCGAATTCTTGTTCAGCGACAGCCAGATACCGAAAATGACGTCGTCAACGGTGACCGGCGTGCCATCGTGCCAGAGCACGTTGTCGCGCAGAGTGAATTCCCAGACGCGATCGGGTTCGATCACCTCGACCGATTCCGCCACGGCGAACTCGAATTCAGTCTGGGAGGGATCGGGGTTGATGCCATCACCCCACTGCCGGCCATAGACGAGCCGCAGGAAGAGCGCTTCGATCAGCACGTTCTGGCCAGTGCCGATCGTATTGAGCGGGCTGATGATGTTCGCCGCCGGAGCGCTGTTGCCGTACACGAGTGTGCCGCCGGCGACCGGCTCGGCCGTTTGGAGGCGAGCACCCGCCTGTGCGAAGTGGCCCAGTTTCGGAGCGGCGG
>JADLGF010000366.1 GCA_020849415.1 Thermomicrobiales bacterium | reverse complement strand
GCGGCTGGAGATCGCCGGGGGGACGGACGTGGACGAGGTGTTCGATCGCACCGCGCGCGAGGCGCTCGTGGCCCGCTCGGGCGGCAAGCCGGCGCGGTTGATCGAGGTGGCGGCGCGCTCGGTCGATCTGGCGGCGCGGCGCAATCTCGATCGGATCGATCGCGCCGTCGTGAACGAAGCGGCCGGCTACCGGCCGAACACCCAATCAGCTGCCCGGCAGATCGCCTTCGATCTGGCCGGTTTGGAAACGTCTGATGAAGCGTGAATCGGGCGTCGGCGCGCCGGCTGGATCGGCAACGATCGAGCGGGCGCGCCGGAGCCGGAACGAAGCAGGAAAGGAGTTGACATCGCGACAGCAACGAAACGCGGAGCCGGAGCCGGACGCCAATCCGGACGAGGCACAAAAAAAGTGACCAGCGCGCCAACGCTGATCACTCATCCGCGATTCGTACGGTTCTGTGGAGGACCAACCGATTTTCAGCGAACGGCCTGACGCCAATCTGATCGTTCGCAAACCGGCTGACGAGTGACGCCACTGTTCCCCGCCAAGGGAGGGTTTTTTGCACCCAGGCGACGGTGACAATCTTGGCACACCTGAAGAGGTGCGTCAACTGAATTCCCCGCAGGCAGCGAGCCCGCGCCCGGCCAAGCCGAAGGCGCGCCGGCCCCGCACTGCTGCGGAAGTCGCCGTTCCCGCGAGCAACGCCCCTCTCACCGAACCGGGATCAGGCGCCGCGAACTCCGAAATCGCCGGGCGCGAAACGGAACCGATCCGGGCCGGCGAGGATACCCGCCGCCGCGGCTGGTTCTGGCATTGGAACAGCATCGTCACCCAGTTCGCGCCGTTGATCGGGCTGAAGGGGGTCGGCCTCCTCAACTCCTACACCGTCTGGACCGACCGTCGCGATGAATCACCCCACCGCGGCTATGCCTTCCCCTCGCAGCAAACCGAAGCGTCGTTCTACGGGGAAGACCGCGCCGAGCTGATCGCGCTCAACAAGATCCTGGTGGCGCTCGATCTGATCGAAATCCGCAAGGAGATGGTCACCCGCGTCGACGAGCAGGGGCGGCGCTGGAAGGTTCCGCACAATCTCTACCGGGTCAAGGACCACGGGGATGACTACCAGTTGAGCAGCCGCGACGTGCTGAAGGTGATCGAACTGGCCGAAAAGGACCGGGTCATCTACCGCACGATCCGGCACATCTTCAGCGATCGCTTCGCTCCGATTGATAGCCGCAACGTCTGGTGGTCGATCCTGGACGAGCTCAAGGATCACCCGCAGTGGTTGAAACTCGCCGCCCGCGCCGAGCGGGATGGCCGCAAGGCTTCGGAGCGAACCCGCGCCGGTCACGCCTCGCGCAAGGGTGTTTTTTATTTGCCAACGGACGGTGACACCGCGTCAGGCGACCAGAGCAGTTCCGACAGCGCCACTGTCACTACGTCAGCGGGTGTAGAAACCTCTGTTGCACCGAGCAACAATGGTTCTGGCAGCGGTGTTGAACCCGGCAACAAAGGTTCGAAGCCGAAACGGGCGAGCAGTGTCGCCCCGGTCAACGATGCTCCCTCAACCTCTGTTGATGACGGCAACACTATTAAAGACCAATCCTCTTTAACCACTACGACCACCACCGGAAGCAATTCGATTCGAACGGAAGCTGTGCCAAGCGGCGCCGGGCCGGACGTTCCCAGCGTCATCGATGTGACAGCGCGACAGACAGTGACCAGTTCCGGACCGGCTGGCCGCCCGGCGCCGGATGACGCGCCCGGCGAGGCCGCGGCCTTCCGCGCCTTCGAGGAAGCGAACGGCCGGGCGATTTCCCGAGCGGAACAGCGGCTGCTGCGCGAGATCGCCGAACGAGCCGAAGTTGTGACCGGCACGTACGGCGGCGACGGCACCAGCGGGTGGAGTTGGGTGAGCGCCGCCATCTACGAAGCGGTCGAAGCGGGCAGCTCGTTCGTGGCGCCGCGGCGGGTGCGGGAGATCGTCGGACGCTGGTCGCGCGAGGGTGGTCCGGGAGTGGGGAAGGGTGGCGATCGTGCTCCGTTGGCACAGCCGGCTCCCGCCGCTCCGGGAGCACCGGTGAGCAGCGGACCCGACTTCGCGCTGCCGAATGGTCGTGGCAGTCGCCAAACCTGGACGGCGGTAACCGAGCGGATCGCGGCCGGACTCGAACGCACCATGGCCGCCGATCTCTTCGAAGGCACGGCGTTGATCCGCTTCCAGGACGGGCTGGCGACGATCGCGGTCGCCACCGAACGGCAGGCCGATCACCTGAGCGGCGGGTACCGGGGACTGGTGGAGCGCGGTCTCGAAGCGGCGCTCGGGCAACCGGTGACGATCGCGGTGATCGGTCCAGACCGAGGCGACGAGGCGCGTCAGTCCGTCGAAGAGGCACCGATGGAGGAGCCGGCCGAGCCGCTCGCCTTCATCGTCAGCGGCAGCGGATTGAGCGGCGACCAGATCTGGAGCGCCCTGCTCGATGAGCTGACTGCCAGCGGCGAGGTGCTGCCCTCGAACGTCTCTACCTGGTTGCGTCCGGCCCGGCTGGTGGCGGAACGGGAGGATGGCACGCTGGTGATCGGCGCCCCGCACGCCCCGGCCCAACGCCGCATCGCCGGCCACTTCCAGACCCCGATCGAATCAGCCCTGAGCCGCCTCCTCGGCCGCCCGGTCCGGATCGATGTGGTTGCGTAACGCTTCGCGTTGTTCCGCGTACCTGGTTCCTGGTTCCGCGTACGACGAGGTGTGTGTGGCCGGGACGGTTTGGTGGTGTGTTTCACAGGGTTCAAAACCCCCGGCTAAGTCAGCCGAAACCCCCTGCCGGGGTTAGGGTTGAGTGCCACGCAATCCAGTGCCGGAGGCACTTCCGTCCCTGGCCTTATGCTTCGAGCATAAGGACCACCAAACCTCGACACTCACCACCGGAACCCGGAACCCGGAACCCGGAACCCGGAACCCCGAACCCCGAACCCCGAACCCCGAACCCCGAACCCGGCCGTCAGTTCGACCTGATCACGCGGCTCCGATCCGCCAGCGGGAGATCGACGCGGCGGTTGTTGTTCTCGGATGACTCATAGAGGGCGGCGATCAGTTCGACGGCCTTGATCGCGGTGTTGCCGTTGGAGATCACCTCCGGGCCGCCTTCGAGTTGATCGAGCAGTTCGTTGACGAGGTTCGTCATCGGGCTCGTGCCGGGGAGCACCTGCGGGAAGGGGTGCAGCAGCAGTGGCCGGCGTTTGTGCGTTTCATCGGTCCGCCAGAGTTCGAGTTCGTAGTTGCCGATAACGATCTTCCCTTTGGGGCCGTACAGCTCGGTGCGCATCAGGTGAGCGTGGCCCGGCGTGGCGTTGATATAGGCATGCACGCCGTTTTCGTAAACGATGAAGGCGGTGCCGCCCGGATCGAGGGCCGGTTCCTTTTCCAGCTTCCCGACGATCCAGGCGGCGGATCGGTCCCCGTTGAAGTAGCTGGCGATATCGAAGGCGTGCGAGGCGTTCCACATCAATTGATGCGCGCCGTGAATCACGATCGAGCTGAGTTCACCGAGCGTGCCCTCATCGATCAGGTGCTTGGCCTGGCGATGAAGCGGATCCCCGCGGCGGGTGTGATTGACCGCCAGTGGAACGCCGGCTGTCTCGCACGCCGCGATCAACCGCTCGGCATCGGCCAGCGAACTGGCGATCGGTTTCTCAATAAAGATGGCCTTCACGCCCGCTTCCACCGCCGCCAGCGCGACTTCGGCGTGGTAGGGGGTAGGCGTGGCGACGCTGACGATATCGATCCGCTCGCGCTCGAGCATCTCCCGGTAATCAGGGTAAACACGCTCCGGCGCCAGGCTCCAGCGGTCGGCGAAGAGACGGCGGCGCTCCTCGCTCGGGTCCGCCCCGGCGATCAGCTCGGTGCGCGGATTGACGTGATAGACCGGCGCGTGGCCCAACGGCAACAGGGCCCGGTAATGGGCGCCGATGACGTCATCTTCGATCGAACTGCCGATCGCGCCGCAGCCGATCACGGCGGCCCGGTACGGACGCGCAGCAGCCTCGTTCATGCTCTTGATCCCTCCCGCCAGCACGATTTTGGACGCCAAGCCTGATACGACGTCCGACGTAGGATGTACCTGTTGACGAACTCAAGGGCCAATGTTACGTTCTTTCTTGTCAATCGACATCGTGGATACCACGAAAAAGGGTCCTCTT
>JADLGF010000365.1 GCA_020849415.1 Thermomicrobiales bacterium | reverse complement strand
GCGGCATCATGCGCGCCGCCGCCGATCCCACCAATGACGCAACAATCGAAAAGGTGATGAAAAAGAGCATCACCATCCCGAAGATCGAAAAACACCCTCTACCGGCCGACATTGCCCGGTCCTTCCTGCGTACGGGAAACCCAGCGAACGTACTCCACCAGAATATCAGGTGCGCACGCGGTTATTGTGTTGCCAATGAGGTATCAGCGACGCAATTTGCCGGTGGCGAGGGCTTCGTAGCGGGAGCCGGCGTGGCTGAGGTGGCTGCGGTAGAGGGTGACTTCCTCGATCGGCACCGTCAGCGGCGCGCCGAGTTGGAAGCCGCGCAGGGTGGTCCAGATCGTCATGCCCCGTTCCGCGCCGATCTGCTCGCGCAGGCGGCCGATGGTGATGTGCGGCGAATACGGGCGCGCTTCGACCTCGAAATCAAGTTGTTGCAACATCCGCCCGACCCCGCCGTGCAGCGCTTCGAGCCGCTCGGTTTCGCCATCGAGTCCCATCCAGAGCACCCGTGGTTTCTTGCGATCGGGGTAGACGCCGAGGCCGCCCGTTTCGAGCGTAAAGGCCTGGTGCTTCGCCGCTTCGCCGGGGAGCGCCATCCGCAGCAGTTCGGCCCGGGATTGATCGACCTCGCCGATGAAATGCAGCGTCAGGTGGGCGTTGGTCGGATCGGTCCAGCGCACCGGCCAGTTCTTTTCGGCCAACCGCGCGCCGATGGCGCCGATCCGCTCCATCACCTCAGCCGGCAACTGCACGGCGATGAAGAGTCGCCAGAGGGTTTCGACATCCTCAGGATCGGGCGGCCGTTCCTTGGTGAATTTCCGGCGCTGCCCCGGCTTGCTCCGCGTGCGTTCGCTCATGAGCAAAGCATACGGGGGAAAGTAGAATGACGGCGGACGGTATCTCGTCGTCCGTACCCGGAACGCGGAACCTCGAACCCGGAACTCGGAGCATGCGGATGACCATCGCCTATCTCGGACCGCGGGGCAGTTTCAGTGAAGTGGCGGCGCTCAGTTTCGATCCCGCGGGGGATTCGCTGGCCTGCGCCAATTTTCCCGAGATCGTCGCCGCAGTCGAACGGGGCGAGGCGAGCCACGGCATCCTGCCGGTCGAGAATTCGATCGAGGGCGCGATCAGCACCAACCTCGACATCCTGATTCACGAAACCGATCTGCGTATCTGCGCCGAGGTGATCGTGCCGGTTCGCCACTTCCTGATCGTCCAGCCGGGCGTGACGCTGGCGGAGGTGACGAGCGTGTCGTCGCACCCGCAGGCGCTGGCCCAATGCCGGCACTGGCTTGCCGATCACCTGCCGAACGCCGGAATCATCGCGGCGCTGAGCACCTCCGGGGCGGTCGAGAAGATCACGGCCGGGGATGATCGCGGCGCGGCCGCCATCGGCACCGTGCGCGCGGCCGAACTCTACGGCGGCGAGGTGATCGCGCCCGATATCCACGATGTCCGGGCCAATGTCACCCGCTTCGTGGTGATCAACGCCGAGGATGGCGTGCCGACCGGCGACGACAAAACCAATCTCGCCTTCACGGTTGTGAAGAACCAGCCGGGCGCGATTCACCGCGCCATCAGCGTCTTCGCCGCCGATGGCATTCAACTGACCAAGATCGAAAGCCGCCCGACCAAAGCCTGGCTCGGCGATTACGTCTTCCTGCTCGATCTGGAGGGTCACCGCACCGATCCGAAGATCGCCGGCGCCATCGAGCGCATGAGCGATGCCTGCGATTGGGTGAAGGTCTTCGGCTCTTACCCCCGCTTCCCCATGGAAGCGCTGCGCGGCTTCATCGAGGTCGATGATCCCGCTGCCGCCTCGCGCATGGGGCTGAATCCCGCATGAGTGAATCGATGGGTCGCGTACTGATCACCGGCGGCGCCGGTTTCCTCGGGATCAATCTCACCCGCCATCTGCTCGAACTCGGCTACGAAGTCACCTCGCTCGATCTCGCCCCCTTCACCTACGCGGATGTGCGGGATCGGGTGCGGGTAATCGAGGGCGACATCCGCGATGCGGCCGCCGTCACCCGCGCCACCGAGGGCGCCCGGTTCGTCGTGCACTGCGCGGCGGCGCTGCCGCTCTATTCGCCGAGCGACATCTTCACGACCGATGTCGAGGGGACCCGCACCGTGCTGGCGGCGGCGCAGGTTTCGGGGGTCGAGCGGGTGGTGCATATCTCCTCGACCGCCGTTTACGGCATCCCCGATCACCACCCGCTGCTGGAGAGTGACCGGCTCGAAGGAGTCGGGCCGTACGGCCAGGCCAAGATCCAGGCCGAAATGGTGGCACTCGAATTCCGGTCGATGGGAATGCCGGTCTCGATCATCCGCCCGAAGTCGTTCGTCGGTCCGGAGCGCCTCGGGGTCTTCACGCTGCTCTACGATTGGGCGCTGGATGGCCGGAACTTCCCGATGATCGGGCGCGGCAAAAACCGCTACCAGCTGCTGGCGGTCGAGGATCTCTGCGCCGCCATCGAGCTTTGCCTGCGTTTGCCGGTGGAGCAGACGAACGACACCTTCAATGTCGGCGCGGCTGAATTCGAAACGATGGGCGCCGAGTATCAGGCGGTGCTCGATGCCGCCGGCTTCGGCAAACGGGTGATCGGCTTCCCGGCCACGCCCGCGATCTGGATGCTGCGCATGCTGGAGCGGCTCGGGGTTTCGCCCCTCTACAAATGGGTCTACGAAACCGCCTCGAAGGATTCGTTCGTCAGCATCGAAAAGGCGCAGCACCAACTCGGCTGGCAACCGCAATACAGCAATCGCGACGCCCTGCTGCGCAACTTCACCTGGTACCGCGAACACCGCAACGACTACATCGACACCACCGGCGTCAGCCACCGCGTCCCCTGGAAACAGGGCGCCCTCGGCCT
>JADLGF010000364.1 GCA_020849415.1 Thermomicrobiales bacterium | reverse complement strand
GAAACCTCAACCCGCTCGCCGCCTGCAATCGGTGATGCCTGCGCTTCGGGTGACGCCTGGGGCGTGGCCGCATCGCCGAGCACGATCACTTCGCCCAGCATCTCGGGATGGAACTGGCAAACGTAGGGGTAGGTGCCCGGTGTGCTGAACTGCAGCTGCGTCCAATCCCCCTCGTCGAGTTCACCGGTATCGAAACCCCGCCCGGTGGCGGTATGTTCGTCGTCATCGAGGTTGAACCAGGTCACCCACTCGCCGGCGTTGATCGTGATCGAGGCCGGAACGAACTCCTCATCGATGATTTCGACGCGATGCTCGTCGTTCTCTTCGGGTGCGGCTGGCTGGGATGGCCGGCGGTCGTCGTCATCGCGATCGTCCCGGTCATGCCGATCTTTGTCGTCATCGTCGTCGTGACCGTGCCGGTGATCGCGATTGTCATCGTCATCATCGTCGTCGCTTGCCGAGGCCCACCGCACGGCTCCGACCCCGCCGATTCCACCGAAAACGGCCAAACCGGCCGCCGCCCGGACCAGCCACCGTCGTGTTCCCGTCCGATCGATGTCTCCATCGCTCTCCATCACAATCCCCCTTCGTTTGAGACCCGTTCGGCTCATGATGTAACAGGAGTGCGAGCGGATGTCAGTCGTTCATCGCACGATTGAATGCCGAGGCAACTGTCGGGCCGGTGATTGGGCGATTCCGTGGGAGGTGTGGTGCAATCACGCCAGTCGTGCCGCGGTTCGCGCGGTGTCCGCCAATGCCTTCGGAAACTGGAGAGGGTTGACGCCCACCTATGCCATCGACACCCGAGCCCCAACGCCGGACAAGATTCTTGCCCGAGCTTGTGCTGGCGAGCGTGGTGCTCATCTGGTCATCCACCTTCGTCATCACCAAAGACGCGATGACGGTTTTCACCCCCTTCTCCTACCTCTTCGCCCGCTTTCTGATGATTCTCCTGCTCGCCTTCACCGTGCTCAGCATTCAATCGGTGTCGCGCGGTTTCCGGACGATGTGGGCGATCGAACGGCGCGATCTGCCGCGGTTCGTGTGTGCCGGCGTGCTCGCCTACACCCTCTACCAACTCGGATTCACGGTCGGGATCGACAACACCTCCACCTTCGCGAGTTCGGTGCTGATCTCCACCGCGCCCCTCTTCACCCTGGCGCTGGCGGTGCTGATCGGCGAACGGCATCCGAAGGGCGCCTGGATCGGGATGAGCATCGCTTTGGCCGGCGTGGTGATCTTCCTGTTCGATTCGGGCGCGGGCGGATCGACCCTCTACGGCAATCTGCTCAGCATCGGCGCGGCCATGGCGATGGCCACCTTCTGGATCGTCAGCCGGCCGCTCGTCGCCCGGTATCCCGCCACCACCGTTTCGGCCTTCACCACCCTTTTCGGTACGATTCCACTCCTGATTCTGGGCTGGTCCGATGCCGCCACGCAGGATTGGGGCGCGCTCGAAACCCGGCACTGGCTGATGCTGGCGTACATGGCGATCTTCCCGATCTACCTCGTCTACATCGCCAACAACTGGGTGATTGCGAAGCTGGGGGTCACCGCCACCGGCGCCAACCTGTCGGTGCCGGTGGTGAGCGGCATTCTGGCGGTGGTGATTCTGGACGAATCGCTGAGTCCGCTCAAGATCGTCGGCGCGGCGATCGTGTTGGCGGGCCTGATCCTGATCCAGCGTTCACGTCTACGCGCAACTGCCATACCCACCGTCACGTCCGGGATCACGGACACCTCAGACGGAACCAAACCCGTGTAGGGGAGCTCCTTGTGGGCTCCCGCCGGCCGCATGGCCGGACACTCGTTACGCGGAAATCGCGGTCAAGCCGGAAAAACTCGGGATGCCCTACGAGGTTATCGCCCAAAAGGGCGATGGGAGCCCACAAGGGACTCCCCTAAAAGGATTGAGCGCATTACGGTTGGACGGTAACTGGAAACGAAATCGGGAGGGCGCATAGGCCCTCCCCGTTCGGTGCGATTCGGTCTTCCGGTTCGAGATTACTCCTCGACCCAGGTGTAGGGGAGGAACCAGTAGCTGCTGAGCGTGTTCGGGTAGAAGTTCTTCAGCTTCGACGATGAGCCGTTCAGCCCCTTCGTGAAGTATTGAATCTGCGCCGGGGCATCGTCATTGACGATGTTCGAGGCCTCGACGAGCCACTTGCGCCGCTCCTCGGGATCGGTCGAGGCGTTGGCGGCGGCGAACGCGGCGTCCGCATCCGGATTCGAGTACATCATGATGTTGAACTGGCCCGGGTAGGCATCGCTGGAGAACATCCGGGCCTGATCACCGGAAACGTCCCAGCCGAAGCCGACGCCCAGCAGTTCGTAGTCGAAGGTCGGGGTCGGACCGGTCACGATCCCGAGCAGCACCGTCGAGAAATCGACCGGCTCCTGGGTCATCGCTACACCGATCTCCGAGTAGGCATCGGCCATGTAGGAAGCGAGTTGCTCCTCGCTCTGGTCGCCGGCCGAGTAGATGTAGCTGAATTCGAACTTCTGGCCGTCCTTGTCCAGGATGCCGTCGCCGTCAGAATCGGCCCATCCGGCTTCGGCCAGCAGCTCCTTCGCCTTCTCGACGTCGTAGTCGTAACGGGTACGCATTTCGTCCGGCGCGTAACCGGGCGAAAGCACCGGCTGGGTACCATGCGCCACGACCGCGAAGCCGAGCATGATGTTATCGACGATCGATTGCCGATCGAGTGCGTAGATCAGGGCCTGGCGCACCCGGACATCCTGGAAGAGGGTGGTCCGCTCCGGATTCAGGTTGTAGGCGGCAAAGAAGAAGCCGAAGGTGTCGAAGGTCGAGACGGTTACACCCGGTTCGCTTTCGAGCGCCACGGCGTCGGCCGGCGGCAACTCCTGCATGAGCGAATCGAGCTGGCCACCGCGCAGCGCCTCGACCGCCGAGGTCATATCGGGCCAGACCGAGATGATGATGCCGTCGATGTTCGGCACCTTGCCGTAGTAACCATCGTAGCGCTCCAGCGTGATCGTTTGATCGCTGGCATCGACGCCGGTGAACTTGAAGGGACCAGTGCCGACCATCCGGGCCGGATCGAGCCCGGTGCCGCCGTCATCGAACTGCCACTCGGCGAACGGCACCTCGCCCCAGATGTGCTTCGAAACGATCCGCCCGAGGATACCGTTGAGGAAGACGATCTGCGGCATGATCTGGGT
>JADLGF010000363.1 GCA_020849415.1 Thermomicrobiales bacterium | reverse complement strand
GAACAGGCGCCCGCTCGTGATTAGCGTGAGGTGCCGAGCAGCTTGCGATTCCTGAAGACCTCGCGGAACGAGGGTTTCTGGCCGTACATGAGCACGCCGATCCGGTAGATGCGCGAGGCGATCAACACGCCCAGAATGGCCGCGAGTATCAGCAGCCCGATGCTCAGGGCGAGCTCCCAGGCTGGGACGTCCGTCACGACCATCCGTCCCGCCATCGTAAACGGCGAGGTGAGCGGGAAGATCGAGACGATCCGTGCGAAGAGGGAATCGGGCACCGGCAACACGAGGAATGCGGAGATGTAGCCGACCATCATGAAGATCATGAGCGGCCCGACCGCTGAATTGAGATCCTCCTGTCGGCTCAGCATCGAGGCCACGCCCGCGTACAGGGAGGCGTAGAGAATGAAGCCGACCGCGAAGTAAATCAGGAATCCACCGACAGCCGTCAGGCCCACCGCGCGGAAATCGATGTTGCCGAACACCGACGCGGTGTCGACATCGAAGGCGCGGCCGATCCTGGGCTGGAGTCCGAAGGCGAGCCCACCGACGAGCAGCATCGGGATCAACTGGGACAACCCGGCGAGGCCAATACCGATCACCTTGCCGGCGAGAAGATCGCGCGGGGTGGCGGCGTTGATCATAATCTCCATGATCCGGTTCGCCTTTTCTTCGACCACGCCCTGGGCGATCCAGGTGCCGTAGAGCTGGATCGCCATGAACATGATGATCGCGCTGATGAAGGCGATCGCCAGTTTCGTTCCCACGATCTCATCGGAGTCTGATTCCGCGGTGTCACCGGAACTCGCCGCGATCGTGAAGCTGGGGGCCGCCGACGCCGAAGCGATCTGCTCTTCGGTGACCCCGGCCTGGATCAGCCGGTCGGAGAAGGAAAGCGCCGCCAGACCCGATATGACTAACCGGGCGGTGGCATCGAATTCACCATCTTCATTCACGTATTCGAACGCGAGTTGCTCATCGGCGTCGCGTCGGACGGTGAGCACGGCGTCGACATCGCCGCTTTCGACCCGTTGGTTGGCCTCACTCGCCGCGAAATCAGCGGCGCGGAGTTCTATTGAATCCCCGGAGGTGTCGATAGAAACGTAGGGGGTCAGTTGCTCGATGGCGTTGACGCCGGCCTCGTCGATAACCGCGACGGTGGTCGAGCCGGTTGTGTCGTCCTGAAAGTAGGCGATCACCGTCGGGACCGACGCGGCGATCAGGATAACGACCAGATTGATCAGGGTGGCGACCCGGAACGACCGCTGGCGGACCCGCTCTTTCCACTCGCGTCTGGCGATCAGCAGGATTCGATTCACGCGGCGTCTCCTTCCGGTTCCACGGCCGCCGAATGCTGTCGAGACCGAACAAGATCGAGGAAGATGTCATTCAACGACGGGTAATCGAGCTCGAATCGGGTCACCGCCTCGCCACGCTCCATCGCTTCGGCGAGCACCGCCCGGGCGGCATCGGCGTCGGGCACGGCGAGTTCGAGGTAGTCCTCACGGCGGCGGATTACCTCGGCGTGACGCGAGCGATCGAGCCATTCGATCGGCTGGTCGCCGGCAACGGCGAAACGGACGATCTGGCTCCCCATGCTCCGCCGCACTGACGGTACGTCGCCGGCGATCAGCAGTTCGCCGCGGTGGATGATGGCGACATCGTGCCCAAGTTCCTGGGCGTCGTTGAGCTGGTGGGTTGAGAAGATGATCGTCTTTCCGCGATCCCTGAGCAGTCGAAAGGCATCCTTCATTTGCTCAGCGTTGACGGGGTCGAGCCCGCTGAAGGGCTCATCGAGAATCAGGATCTCGGGATCGTGCAGGATCGCGGCGAGAAACTGGATCTTCTGCTGATTCCCTTTGCTCAGTTCCTCGACCTTCTTGTGCCGGTTCTCCTCGATGTTCAGGCGCTCGAGCCATTCATCCAGTGCGGCGCGGGCGGTCGAGGCGTCCGCTCCGTAGAGCTGGGCGAGGAACAACAGATGATCCTGCACCGGCATGCGGGGGTAGAGTCCGCGTTCCTCAGGGAGGTAACCGAACCGCTGGCGTGGAATGTCGGTGATCGGCGTGCCGTTCCAGGAGATGCTCCCGTCGTCCGGCCGGATGATATCGAGCACCATCCGCATCGTGGTGGTTTTGCCGGCGCCGTTGGTGCCGAGAAAGCCGAAGATGCGTCCGGGTTGAACTTCAAATGAAACGTCATTGACGGCGGTAAACGCGCCGAAACGCTTCGTAACGTGCTGAACGCTTAACCCCATGCAATTCCTCCTGTCATCTCATCGGTGTGAATCGTTGGCCGCTAGAAGCCGTGCCCGAAATCGTGCGCCAGCCGGTATTCGAACGGCGACCAGGGCGTGTGCCAATCTCGATCGAGCCGAAACGGTTCGAGCAGCGCCCGCTCGATCAGATCGCCCGCGATCGCCCCGGCAACTGCTTCGCCGACGGCCGGTCCCTTCTTGAATCCGGCGCCGCTGAAACCCGCCACGACCCAGCATCCATCCGGGCCGACCGGGCCAATTATCGGGTGTCCATCGGGAGTCATGTCGTACAAACCGGCGTGACCGTGCAGATAGCGGGCCTGGGCGAAGCCGGGGAAGCGGGCTTCGGCGGCCTTGCGGGTGAGTTCCGGGAAGCCGGCGTCGTTGCTCCAGGCGTAATGATCGGGATCGACCTGATCGTGCACTTCGCCACCGCCGAGCCCGACCATGATTCGGCCGACTCCCCACGGCCGGCAGAAGATCGCGGCGACGTTATCGACGTAGGTGCGGGCCGAGTGCGGAAGCGTCGCCGGCGTCTGGAAGATTGCGATTTGCACCCGTTGGGCGGTGATTGGCAGATGGATCCCGATTGTCGCCGCGAGGGCAGGGGACCACGGACCCGCGGCGAGAATCACCCGTTCGGTCTCGACCGCTCCGGCCGATGTCTCGACGCCCGTGACGCGGCTATCGGTCGCGAGGATGCGGGTTGCCGCCACTCCTTCCAGAATGACGGCCCCGGCGCGAGTGGCGGCGACGGCCATCGAGCGAGTGGCGGCGATGGCGTCGACATAGCCGCTTGCTGATTCGAACGTGGCGTAGCCGACATCGTCGAACGAGGCGGCGGGATCGATCGCCGCCAGTTGATCGCGATCGACCATTTCGATGGAAACGCCGAGCGACCGGAGTTGATCGGTGACGCTGCGCATGCGGGGAACATTGTCCTCGAAGTCACCGAGGGTCGGCATGGTGACGATCAATCCGGTCTCGACGAAGCCGCAATCACCGCCGACGGCTTCGTTCCAATTGCGGAAGGTGTTCAGGGATCGGGAGGCGAGGCTGGCTTCCGGCACATTGCTGTAGTGCTGGCGGAGAAGCGCGCCGGTGCGACCACTGGCGCCGGCGGCGATCAGATCGCGTTCGATCAGCAGTATCGAACCGAGCCCGCGTTTCGCCAGTTGCCGAGCGATGGCGGCGCCCATGATGCCGCCCCCGATGACCACGTTGTCGACTCGGGTTGGAACTCCTTGAGCCATCACACCGTCCCGTCGCTTCGATCGTCTGATCCGGACATTTTTCTGTGCCAGATGCGCAAGAATTGCTTGACACCCTCGGGGGGCATTTCTATACTATCCGTCGGCGTCGGAACGGCAAGCAGTGCCATGCCGGCGTAGCTCAATTGGCAGAGCAGCTGTTTTGT
>JADLGF010000362.1 GCA_020849415.1 Thermomicrobiales bacterium | reverse complement strand
CTGGTGGCGCTCGACAGCCTCGATGTCAATCCGAGCCTCGGCCTGGTGCGCTGCAAGGGACGCGGCGGTCGGGAGCGCGTGGTGCCGCTCAACCCGATGGCGTGCGAAGCGCTGATCAATTATCTCGATGGCCCCCGCAAGGCCCTCGATCCCAAGGGGAGCCTGGCGCTGTTCCTCAATCACCGCGGCGCCCGCCTGACCCGGCAGGGCTTCTGGCTGATCCTGAAGAACTACGCCAACGAGGCCGGCATCGAAGGGATCACGCCGCACACGCTGCGGCACTCCTTCGCCCGGCACGCGGTTGAGAACGGCGCCGACCTGAAGGAAGTCCAGCGCCGCCTCGGCCACGTAAGCATTTCCACGACCCAGGTCTACCGCCAGCTCGCCACCGCCGGCAGCCAGGCGGAGTAGAGACGGCGTCAACGCGGTGTCTGTAGGGGAGGGTCTTGTGCCCTCCCGCCGGCCGATAGGCCGGCCACCTCGTTCCGATTCGGTGCGATTCCACGGGAAAAACCATTGTGGCGGCAGGAGACGGTCGCTTGCGGGAGGGCACAAGACCCTCCCCTGCACGAAGTCGTTTTCACGCTTCGCGGCCGTCCTGCAATAATCAACGTGACCGTTTACGGATCAGCGGCCGGTTCGGCCCATCATGAGCAGGAGTTGAGATGGCCGAAACAACGCGGGCCGCGACCATGGAGAAAATCGTCGCGCTGAGCAAACGGCGCGGCTTCGTTTTTCCAGGGTCCGAAATCTACGGCGGACTGGCGAACACGTGGGACTTCGGACCACTCGGCGCCGAACTGCGCAACAACATCAAGCAACTCTGGTGGCGGACCTTCGTCCAGCGCCGGCGCGACATGGTCGGACTCGATGGCGGCATCCTGATGCACCCGCGCATCTGGGAAGCTTCCGGGCACGTCGTCAACTTCAACGATCCGCTGGTTGATTGCAAAACCTGCAAGGCGCGTTTCCGGGCCGATCACCTGATCGAGGAGAAGCTCGGGGTCAACGCCGAGGGCAAGACTCCGGATGAACTGACCGCCCTGCTCAAGGACGCGAATCTCCCCTGCCCGAAGTGCGGCAACCGCACGCTCACTGATGCCCGCCAGTTCAATATGATGTTCCGCACCACCATTGGCCCGGTTGAGGAGACCGGCGTGCAGGTTTACCTGCGCCCGGAAACCGCCCAAGCCATCTTCGTACAGTACAAGAACATCGTGAACACCGGCCGGGTGAAGCTGCCCTTCGGCATCGGCCAGATTGGCAAGTCGTTCCGCAACGAAATCACTCCGGGCAACTTCATCTTCCGCGACATCGAATTCGAGCAGATGGAAATCGAGTACTTCGTCCGTCCGGACGAGGCGCCCGAGCTGTTCGAGACGTGGATCGAGGCGATGTGGGGTTGGATCGACCTGATCGGCATCAACCGCGATCGGGTCCGCGTTCGCGAGCACGCCCGGGAAGAACTCTCGCACTACTCCAATCGCACGATCGATTTCGAATACGACTTCCCGGCGCCGATGGGTTGGAAAGAGCTTTACGGGCTCGCCAACCGGACCGATTTCGATCTCAGCAAGCACCAGGAATTCAGCGGCGAGGATCTGACCTACTTCGATCAGCCGACCGGTACCCGCTTCCTGCCGCACGTGATCGAGCCCACCTTCGGCGTCGAACGCACGATGTTGATGATAATGCTCGATGCCTACGACGAAGAGCAGACGACCGATGTCAACGGTAAGGCCGACACGCGGGTGGTGCTGCGGTTGAGTCCGCGCGTCGCGCCGTACAAGGCGGCGATCCTGCCGCTGGCCAAGAAGCCGGAGTTGACCGAGGTGGCGTGGTCGATCTTCAACCAGATCGAGGCGGAGACGAACTACCTGGTTGACTATGACGAAACCGGCAATATCGGCAAGCGGTATCGCCGGGCCGATGAGATCGGCACGCCGTTCTGCGTGACAGTTGACTTCGACACGCTCGAAGACAATGCGGTCACCGTGCGCGATCGCAACACCATGGAGCAGCAACGGATTCCGCTCGACGGCATTGTGGCGTTCCTGCGTGAGCGAATCGGCTAGCGTCTTCTCAACGTAACGGGGTGCAGATTGGGTGGCCCGTTCTCCCGGAAGCGGCCATTCGCTGATAAACTTCACGCTCGAATGGTTCGAACGGGCGGAACCAAATGCCGGTTTCCCGGCGTCTTAAACCGTGAGAGGCGAAAGACTGCCCGCTGCTCAGGTTGTGCTTCGGCCGACCGGTCCAGCGGAGCCGAATTCGAGGAGTATCGATGTCAGGACAACGCAAGAAGCGACCCGCGCCGCAGAACCGTCCGCAGCCGCAGGCGGGTGATCCCGTGGTTGAGCCGGCCGTCGAAGTGTCGGAGCCAATCGGCGACGCCACAGAATTGGCCGCGAGCAAGGGCGCGGCCGCCGGCTCCCGCGGTTCGGTGAAGGGCAGCCGCCAGACCGCTCGCACCCGCTACGAGAAGAACAAGCGCGAAATGCGGATGCTGAAGATCGGCAGTGGCATCCTGGCAGTGATCGTGCTCATCGCCCTCGGTTTCGGTATCCGCAACTGGGCGCAGGAACGCGAATTCGACCAGGAGCCGGAAAAGACCGTCTCCAGCTACACCTATGCGGGCGCTCAGCACTCGGACAGCCCGATCACCTACGCGGAAAACCCGCCGGTCGGAGGCGAACACGATAACGTCTGGTACACCTGCCAATACTACGATGCGCCGATTCGCACTGAGAACGCGGTGCATTCGCTCGAACACGGAGCGATCTGGATCACGTTCGATCCGAACCTCTCGCAATCCGACCGGGACAAGATCAGGAGCTTGACCGAGGGGCAGAGCTACATCATCGCCAGCCCGATTGAGGGGCTGCCGGCGCCAGTGGTTGCTTCGAGTTGGAACCACCAGATTCTGCTCGACGGGGCTGACGATCCCGATCTTCGCCGCTTCATCGCGACCTACAAGCAGGGCCCGGACACGCCGGAACCGGGTGCCTCGTGCGTGGGCATCACCAACCCCGAGGGGGTTTGATGAGCCAGCGCAAGAAGCGACCGGCGAATTCAAGGCCCGCGCCAAAGCCCCAGAATGATATCAAGGTGGCCGCCGCCCAGGCGGCGGAAGCGCAACGCACGCCGATGTCGGCTTACCTGCGCCCCTTCATCCTTTTCGTGGCCGCGGCGGCGGTGATCCTGTTCCTGATCTCCCGCCTGAGCGGCGGGGGAAGTGATTTCCCGGCGACTGATTCTGCCGAGGCCGGTTTCGCGCGGGACATGATCACGCACCACCAGCAGGCAGTCCAGACGGCGATGATCATCCGTGACCGCCTGCCGGACGACGCGCCGGTCCAGCTCGATCAATTCCTGTGGGACATCATCTCCACCCAGCAGAACCAGATCGGCCAGATGCAGGCCTGGCTCAACGTCTGGGGTCTTACGCAGGGAACGGTCGATCCGCCGATGAAGTGGATGGGGCACGAGGTCACCGGCCTGATGCCGGGCATGATGACCGCCGAGCAGGTTGAGGGGTTGCGCACGCTGCCGGTCGATGAAGCG
>JADLGF010000361.1 GCA_020849415.1 Thermomicrobiales bacterium | reverse complement strand
TCACGTCAGCCAAAATACCTCTCCTCATCGTCTCCCTGAACACGTGACGGCTATACCGCGGCCGTTCGACCCGCCGGAGCGCCGTGGCAGCGCTTGTACTTCTTGCCGCTGCCGCACCAGCAGGGGTCGTTGGCGCCGATCTTGCGCTTGTTCTGCACCGTCTGGTTCGCCGGAGCGCCGTCGCTCTCCCGATTGAGGTGCGTGGTGCGCTGATCGGTGATACGGGTGCGGGTCGGTTCACTGGCGACGGCCGGCTGTACCCGGAAGATCGTGTGCACCACGTCGTGCCGGATGTGATTGAGCAGCAAGCCGAACATCCGGAAGCCTTCGGTCTTGTAGACAACGAGGGGATCGCGCTGACCGTACGCCTGCAGGCCGACGCCATCGCGCAGGTCGTCCATTTCGGTCAGGTGCTGCACCCAGAGCTTGTCGATGACCGAGAGCATCACGTGGCGCTCGACGTGGCGCATTACGTCTTCACCGAACCGCTGCTCGACTTCGCCGTAAACCTCATCGGCGTCGGTATCGAGCAGGTCGATCAGCTCCTCGCTTGTCAGGCCGATGATGTCGTCGACCTCGATCTTCGGACTCTGAACGATCTGGCCGTACTCGTTGAAGACGCGCTCGTAATCGATCTCGCCGCGCTCATCGGTCGATCCGGCCACGATCGATTCGATCTCGCCGGCGATCATCTCCGCGATGCGCTCGCTCATATCGTCGCCTTTGACGATCTGGCGGCGATCGGCGTAGATGGTTTCGCGGTGGCGATTCATCACGTCGTCGTACTGCACCACGTGGCGGCGGATATCGAAGTTGTGGCCCTCGACCTTCGTCTGCGCGCCCTCGATCGACTTCGTAATCACGCGGTGCTCGATGGGGATGTCCTCGTCCATCCCGAGCCGGTCCATCAGCCCGCCGACACGTTCGGAACTGAACCGCTTCATCAGATCGTCTTCGATCGAGACGTAGAAGCGGGTCGAGCCAGGATCGCCCTGACGGCCGGCGCGACCGCGGAGCTGGTTGTCGATGCGACGCGATTCGTGTCGCTCGGTGCCGACGATGTGCAGGCCGCCGAGATCACGCACGCCGGGACCAAGCTTAATATCAGTGCCGCGACCCGCCATGTTGGTGGCGATCGTCACCGCGCCCGGTTGGCCGGCCCGCTCGACGATCGAGGCCTCACGCTCGTGTTGCTTGGCGTTGAGCACCTCATGGTCGACCCCGCGACGCTTGAGCAGATCGCTGAGATACTCGGACTTCTCGACCGAAGTCGTGCCGACCAGCACCGGCCGGCCCTGCTCGTGCATCGACTCGATTTCCCGGACGACGGCGTCGAACTTCGACCGCTCATTCCGGAAGACGAGATCGGCGCCGTCATCGCGGACCGTTGGTTTGTTCGTCGGGATCGTGACGACTTCGAGATCGTAGATGCGCTGGAATTCTTCCTCTTCCGTCTTGGCCGTGCCGGTCATACCGGCGAGCTTTTCGTACATGCGGAAGTAGTTCTGGAAGGTGATCGTGGCCAGCGTCACGTTCTGACGCTGGACGCGCACGCCTTCCTTGGCTTCGATCGCCTGGTGAAGGCCCTCACTGTAGCGACGCCCGACCATCATCCGGCCGGTGAATTCATCGACGATGATCACCTCGCCGTCACGGACGATGTAATCCTTGTCCCGGTGATAGACCGCTTCCGCGCGCAACGCCTGTTCGAGATAGTGGGTGAGATCGATGTGGCGTTCATCGAAGATGCCCTCGCCGGCCGGCAGCCCGAGCAGCTGTTCGACCCGGTCGATTCCGGCGTCATTCAGATTGACGGTGCGGGTCTTGAGGTCGATCTCGTAATCGCGGTTGTTCCGGAGCTGCTTCACGATCTGGCTGAACTGGGAGTAACGATCGGTGGAGCGATCCGCCGGTCCGGAGATGATCAACGGCGTCCGGGCTTCGTCGATCAAGATGTTGTCGACCTCGTCGACGATCGCGAATACCAGATCACGCTGCACCATCTGGGCGGCGACCGCCACCATGTTGTCACGGAGGTAATCGAACCCGAATTCATTGTTGGTGCCATAGGTGATATCGCACTGATAGGCGGCGCGACGCTCGATCGGTTCGAGGAAGCGCATGCGCTCGTCATCGCTTTCGTAGTCAGGGTTGTACTGGAAGGCGGCATCGTGCTGGATACAGCCGACCGTCAGTCCGAGCGCGTGGTAGATCTGGCCCATCCACTGCACGTCGCGCTTGGCGAGGTAATCGTTGACGGTGATGACGTGTACGCCCCGGCCGGTGAGTGCATTCAGCGCCACGGGCAGGGCGGCGGTTTGGGTTTTGCCCTCACCGGTCCGCATTTCGGCGATCTTGCCCTGATGGAGCACGATACCGCCCAATACCTGAACATCGTAGTGCCGCTGACCGAGGGTTCGCCGCGCCGCTTCGCGCGTGGCCGCGAACGATTCAGGCAGGAGCTCGTCGAGCGATTCGCCGGCTTCGCAGCGGCGGCGCAATTCGAGTCCAAAATTGCGCAACGCGTCGTCGGAGAGCGAAGTGACCCGGCTCTCCTCCGCGTTGACGTCCACGAGAATCGGGCTGATCTTCTTGAGGGCTTTTTCGTTGAAATCGCCCAGGAGTTTGGTGAACAAGGAACGCATGGTTGAGACCTCTTCAGGCGGATGGCGATCGGGGCGCCGTCGTCCATAACGAGCGGCCAATCCGCGTTGTTGAGTATAACGTCATGGTTGGAAAGGTCAGTCAGCAATGGTGACGGAGATGACGATCGATGAACGCGAGCGCTTCCGGCGGGCGGTGATCGACGCTATCCGCCAGATTCCGGCAGGATCCGTCACCAATTACGGCGAACTGGCGCGGGCTTTGGGCAAGCCGGGGCGGGCGCGGCTGGTCGGCCGGATCATTTCGGAGTGGAACGATACGTCCGGCACCATTCCGTTTCACCGGGTGGTCGGCAGCGATGGCAAGCTGATCGGCGGCTGGTCGTTCGGTCACCCCGAGGTGATGAAACAGTTGCTCGTTGACGAGGAGGTTCCGTTCAGGGGCGAGTATCAGGTAGATATCCGCCGCTGTTTCTGGTCACCCGCCGCCGACGAAATGCACGATTTCCACGACATCCCCATCGTTGAAGACGACATCGCCGAACGATGACCGCGGCACGATCGTGCCGTTGACCTCGACTACCACCAGCCGGTCGACGAGATCGCGCTCGGCGAGGAGCGAGGTGATCGTTGAAACGGCCGGCCGTGTCACCGGCTTTCCATTGAGCGTGATCGTGATTGCGTGGTTGGTCTGGTCGGTCATCTGGGACTCCCGCCCGATTGTGCGTTCATAGGCCTGGTTGAGTATCGAGCGTAATTGACGGGCAGCCGCTTCGGGGTCAGCGGGGTCGTTCAGGGCGCGAATCACGGCGACGCCGGCTGCTCCCGCTTCAATGCACGCCGCCGCGTTCGAAGCGTCGATGCCACCGATCGCCACCACCGGAAGCGGCGTGGCATTCACGATCGACTTCAGCCAATCGAGTCCTCGACCGGGCTCTTCGGCGTGGCTTGGTGTGGCAAAGACATGCCCCGCCACCAGAAAGTCGAATCCATCCGATGCGCTTGCTGATTCGAGACTGTGCACGGACCGACTGGATGGCGAGGGCAGGCGAGCCGGTATCGGCGCTGATTCGGGCAGATGCAGCCCGCTGCCGAGTTCCGATGCCAGCTCAAGCAACCCGTTGATTTGGACGCAATCGGCACCGGGAGCGACCCTCAGGATGCGTCGCGCCAGATCGGCAATCGCCTCGTTCGGGCGTTTTCCCTCCCGAATCTGGATGAGATCGACGCCACCGGCGTAGACGGCCCTTGCCCACGATTCGACACTGATCGACAGGCTCGCAACGTCGGTGACCGCAATCAGTAACGGTCGATCAGCCACGGGGCCGGGCAAGGGCGCCATCGACCGCCTCCCGCAACGCCCGGGCGGCGTGTTCGGGATCGGGAGAACGGCTGATCGCGCCGATCACCGCCACGCCGCAGGCGCCGGCCCGGATGACCTCCGGCGCGTTCTCGGGCGTGATGCCGCCGATGCCGATCGTCGGTAGCCGGCTCAACCAGGCGCGCCGTTCCAGCACGTCGAAGCCGATCGCGTCACCGGCGTCCGATTTCGAGGCAGTGCCGAAGACCGGTCCGACGCCGAGATAACTGGCGCCCCGTTCGCGGGCGCGGCGCGCCTGCTCATCGGTTGCCGGGGAGTAGCCGATGACGAAGCCCGGCGGCGCCAGCCGACGCGCTTCTTCGAGTGGAAGATCGTCCACCCCGAGGTGAATGCCGTCCGCGCCGAGCGCCAGCGCCAGATCGAGCCGGTCGTTGACGATGAACGCGGCGCCGGCGGCCCGGCAGGCCTGCAACAGTACCCGCCCGATCGCGTATTGCCCGAGATCGTGCAGCGTTTTCGCCCGCAATTGCACCATCGTCACCCCGCCGGCCAGCGCCGCCTGCACGACCTCTGTGATCGGGCCCGGCGTTTGCGACGGATCGGCGACGAGGTAGACGCGGAGCGCCTGTTCGAGTTCGAGTGAACGGAACGCCATCCTAGCTGACCGCTCCCACGATATTGGTGGTCGGGCTGCTGGCCGAGGCGTACGGCTTGACCGGGATGCGGCCCGCCAAATATCCGGCGCGACCGGCGCGAACGCCATCGGCCATCGCCCTGGCCATCATCGCGGGATCAGAGGCGAGGGCGATCGCGGTGTTGACCAGCACCGCGTCGGCGCCGATCTCCATCGCCGCCGCCCCTTCGGACGGCACCCCGATGCCGGCATCGACCACCACCGGCACATTCGCCTGCTCGATGATGATCTTGATCGCTTCTCGATTGAGGATGCCCTGGCCGGACCCGATCGGCGAGCCGAGCGGCATGACGGTGGCGGTGCCGATCTCCTCGAGCCGTTTCGCCAGAATCGGGTCGGCGCCGATGTAGGGCAGGACCACGAACCCCTCGTCAACAAGCACTTTTGCCGCTTCCAGCGTGCCGATAGGATCGGGCAGGAGGTATTTGGGATCCGGGATCACTTCGAGCTTGACCCAGTTGGAAAGCTCCATCGCCCGCGCCATCCGGGCGATGCGGATCGCCTCCTCGGCGGTGGCGCAGCCGGCGGTGTTCGGCAGGATCGTGTAGCGCTTCCAGTCGACATCGTCCAGAACCGAACGGCTGGCGGGATCGTCGAAGTCGATCCGACGCAGGGCGACGGTGATGATCTCGGCGTCGGCCGCTTCGAAGGCGGCGTTCATTTCGGCGCTGTTCCGGTATTTGCCGGTGCCGATCATCAGCCGGTTACGAAAGGTCTTGCCGGCAATGGTCAGCGGTGCGTCGTGAATGGTGGTCATGAGATGGCTCCCTGGTCAGCGGACCGAACCGGTGCGAGTGCGTAGAGATGGTTGACCGGCGAGTGTCCCTGACCGATGGCGTACGAGTGGCGAAGCGCCTCGGTGATGTAGTGCTTCGCCCGCTCGATCGATTCGAGCGGCCCGAAGCCGAGCGCGAGATTGGCGGTGATTGCCGCCGAGAAGGTACAGCCGGTGCCATGGGTGTTGCGGGTGTCGATCCGCTCGGATTCAAGCAGCGTGAACTCCGCGCCATCGAAGACGAGATCATTGGGGTCGCCCTCGCTGTGGCCCCCCTTGATCACCACCCAGGCCGGACCGAGCGCGTGTATCTTGCGCGCCGCCTCGTGCATGGCGGCATCGGAGTCGATGGTCATGCCGGCCAGCACTTCGGCCTCGGGGATGTTCGGCGTCACGATCAGCGCCAGCGGCAACAGCCGGTCGCGCAGCGCCTCGACGGCGTTCTGGTGGAGGAGGCGATCACCGCTCTTCGCCACCATGACCGGATCGATCACGAAACTACTGATGCCCCAGGCTTCGATGCGATCGGCGACAACCTCGATGATGCTCGGCGACGAAAGCATGCCCGATTTGGCCGAGTCGGCGCCGATATCGGACATGACGCCGTCCATCTCGAGCACGATCACCTCTTCGGGTACTTCCGCGATCGCGAGGACTTCGAGGGTGTTCTGGGCGGTGACGGCGGTGAGCACCGAGGTGCCGTAGACGCCGTGGGCGGCGAAGGTTTTCAGATCGGCCTGGATGCCGGCACCGCCGCCGGAATCGGAACCGGCGATGGTCATTGCCTTTTTCGGAATGTAACTGGAATCGACCAAAATCGGGCCCACTTTCTGGCGGCTTTGCCGGCACAAAAAAACGCCGGCGGCAACGGGCGTTACCGTGGGCGCGGGGTGGGCCTGCAATCAGGCGGTTGCCGTCCCTTCGCCGGTACTAACCGGATCAGGTTCGGAGGGTTGGCGGCATGGATTGCCGCGCTCTCAGCGCCCGCGCGCACCCCTGGCAACATTGACCCAATTTTATCACGCGGCCGGGCCTTTTCGGGTGGCGGATGAAGCCGGTGCTATACTCGCCCCCGACCAGACCGGGCGTACGTTGTCTGCGCCCCCATCCACAATGGAGGCGCTTTCCGATGAACGTCATTGACGGCCTGACGACGATCAAGGAGCGCCTCGACGAACAGGGCGCCAACGAAAAAACGCTCAAATACCTCGATATCTTCATCGAACGCGCCAAGACGCCGGGCGCATCGAACGCCGGCTCCCCCACGCTGATCCAGTTGATGACCCTGTTGATGCGGAATCAGATCGCCCAGGGAAACACCATCATCTACAACGATCTGGCCCGGCTCGAAGAGACCCTCCGCAACGCCGCGTCTGACATCGCGGCGCGGAAGGCGGCCGAGGACGCGCGCCCGGTTCCCAAATCGAAGAAGTACTACAAGGAGCTCAAGGAAAAGCAGGCGAAGGACGAGCAGGGCTAATCCCCCTCCCGCCTGGAGCAGGGTAGGCCACCTCGTTGCGACATATGTTCGGCGCGATGGGCTCGGATTGACCTGCGGTCAGGCGAAGATTTCGTCTTCGCAGCAGAGCTGGGCGCGGTGCCCCTGGGCGAGGCGCAGGTACACGTGGTGCATCGATTCCGCCACGACCGGCCAGGCGAAGCGTTCCGCCTGGTGGCGGGCGGCACGGCCCATCTCCCCGGCCAGGGTGCGATCGTTCAGAATCCGCGCCATCGCCGTGGCGAAGGCTTCGGCATCATTCACCGGCGCCAGGTAGCCGCTTATGCCGTCTGCCACGGAAAAGATCAACCCGCCCGAGCGCGACGCCACCACCGGTCGGCCGCAGGCCATCGCCTCGACCGCCACCAGGCCGAACGATTCGTACCGGGAGGGGACGCAGACAAGATCGGACGCGGCATAGAAGAGCGGCAACTGGTCTTGCGGCCGCGACCCGAGCAAACGGACATTCGCCTCGATGCCGAGCCGCTGAACCTGCGCCGCTGTTTCCGCGAGGGGACCGACCGGATTGCCGGCGACATCGAGATCGCCGCCTATCAATTGCAGCACGATTCGCCGGTCCGGAACGAGCTCGCGGGTCCGTGCGACCGACTCGAGCAGCGTGTCGATTCCCTTGATCGGATCGATTCGCCCGACGAACGTGATCACCGCGTCATCGAGATCGAGACCGAGCCGGCCGCGGGCTTGCACCTGATCGGTGGGGCGGAACAGGTCGGTATCAACCCCCGGTGGAATCGTGCAGATCTTCTCAGGATTGGCGCGCTGCCGCCAGATCAGGTCGGCGCGTTCGTCAGGATTGCCGGCGATGATGCTGTCGGCGAGAGTGACCAGCCGACGCTCCATCCGTTCGCGGAATTCCGGTTCGTGGTGTTCGGCAGGCGAGAAGGCGTTTTTCATGTGCGCGGTGGTGTGGAACATCATCGTGAAGGGGATATTCCAGTATCGCTTCAGGTAATGCGCGGCAAATCCCGATAGCCAATAGTGTGCGTGCACGATGTCGTAGTGCGTGCCATCGCGCAGCGCGAAGAGCGCCATCTGCTCGGCGAACTCGGGCATGTATTGGAAGAGATCGTGCTTGGAGACGGGGGCCGGCGGTCCGGCGGCGATGGAGATGACGCGTACGCCATCGGAGGGGTAAGTGATTTCGGGAGTTTCGAGGTCGGTGCGGCGGGTGAAGATATCGATCGGCAGGCCCTGTTTGGCGATGTGGTAGCTCAGCTCGCGGACGTAGACGTTCATGCCGCCGGCGTCCTTGCCGCCGAGGCTCGCCAGCGGTGATGTATGCGCGGAAATGGCCGCCACGCGGGTCAGCACATCGGTTTCGTACCCGAAAACCGACGGACCGTCATAGTCAGGAGTAATCACGTGTTGCGAATCCCTTCGATCGGAAACCGGCCGCCGCCTGGTACGCCAGCCGGTTTCACGTTCGATCATAGCAAAGCGGTCAAGTACCCGCGCTTGACCTACGAGGTCACCGGGGCGAGCAACCCGAAGGTGCCGTCTTTCCGCCGGTACAACACGTTAACGCCCGACTCCTCGGTATTGTGAAACAGGAAGAAATCGTGACCGAGCAGTTCCATCTGCTCGATCGCTTCGTCGATGTCCATCGGCTTGAGCGCGAAACGCTTGGTGCGAACGACGTGCCCGATCTCGTCGAGATCATCCACGACGCCATCCGCTGTCACCGGTTCCGGAATCAGGATTTCGTTCAACGGCTGCCCGGTGCGTTTGCGACTCGATCGCCGCTCGCCCACCCGGCGAGCCTGGGATTCCAGCTTGGAGACCGCCAGCGCAATCGCTTTCCGGGCGTCCTGGTCCTGCTCTTCGGCCCGGAGGAGATCGCGACCGGTCTGGATCGTCAGTTGGGCCACCACGCCGCCAGAAGTGTTGCGGCGCTTGCTCCGCTTGAGCTCCAGCTTCGCATCGACGACGTGCTCGATATAGCGATCCAGGCGGTTGACGCGACTCTGGGCGAATTCGCGCAGTTCGTCGTTGACCGTAATCTCGGCGCCTCGAATCGTCAGTTCCATCGCTGGCTCCATTCAGGTAGGGCGCCGGGATCGGCGCTTGCTCCATTGGAAGGTACCCGCGGAGGGATTCGAACCCCCGACGCCCGCCTTAGGACGGCGGCGCTCTATCCACTGAGCTACACGGGCAGGCTGCCCTGACATTTCAATTTTACTTCACCCCACCGGAAACGACCGCGCTGATTGGCTTTTTCGGTCTGAATTCACCTTCGGCCGGTGGCACGAATTTGCCCGCTGTAGTACCATCCGTCCGCTACGGGGAGTAGCGCAGCCCGGTTAGCGCGCAGCGTTCGGGACGCTGAGGTCGGAGGTTCGAATCCTCTCTCCCCGACCAGCAAGAAGAAGCG
>JADLGF010000360.1 GCA_020849415.1 Thermomicrobiales bacterium | reverse complement strand
GGTTGGCTGAATATCGCCTCGTGATGGGCATAGACCAGGTCGCCGATTTTCAGGACGAAGATACCGGTGGCGATCAGCGCCCAGGGCAACGGCCATTCAGGCCGGTGCCACCAAATGCCGAAGATGATGCAGGCGACTGCGAAAAACCCGAAAAAGTCATAGAAGTACGATTGCACCTGACCCTGAGCCAGGTAATAGAGAACAATGGAGGTCGCAGCGAAAACGACGTACGCCAGCGTAAGCCGTGTGGTTTTTGCCTTACCCGCACTGTTCATGGATTCGATCGCCTGCTGCATAGCTTCCATCCGTCTACCGGTGGCGCTGTCCCAACCGCAGCAGCGGTGAGATCGAGTTCAGAGGTCAAGGCTTCTCGACTGTTCAATTGTAGTAGTTGTTCGGTCTTTTCGCGGAAGCAACGATCGAAATCGCGAGGGCGGAAGCAGTTTCCCCTGGCGTTACCGGCATCGAGCAGCCGTGCGTTCAGGCTCCGCGGTGAGCCGGCGCAAAGCCGGCGGGATCGCAACGCTTCGCATCGTTGAAAGCGCCAATCTATGACACAATGCCAACTACGGGTGACGAATGGCAAACAATGGCGAGTGAATTGGTGGACCAGCGCGATGGGCAGTGAAGCATTGAGTTCGCAAACCGTGCGAGCGAAGTTGCTGCCCCGATTCCCTGATTTCGTCCCCGTTGAGATCGATCATGGACCGCACGTCGAATCGCTGATCAGCGGCTTCGCTCCCTACTCGGATTTCAATTTCGTCTCGATCTGGAGCTGGAATCGCGGTGAGCCCGGTGGGCTGGCCACCCTCAACGACAACCTGGTGATCCGCTGGAAGGACATCGTCACCCACGAACTCTTCCTCACTTTCATCGGCCGGAACCGTGTTTTGCAGACCGCCGAAACGTTGATCGACTATGCAATCGCATCAGGAATCGATCCGACACTCCAGGCGGTTCCGGAAGAAGTGTTCGAAAGCGTTCAATTGGATGACCGGCTCATTGTGGAATACGACTCGATCAATTCTGACTATCTGCTCTCAACCTCCGAATGGTCGACACTCCCGGGACACAAGTTCAAGAACAAGCGGAATGCGATCCACCGGCTCGAGCGAGAGCATGCGCCCGAGGTTCGTGAACTCGATCTCACCGATGCGGCGACGCAATCCGAGATCCTCCGCGTCTTTCGTACCTGGGCGGGTCAGCGGCAACGATCACTGGAAACGACGATCGGGGAGTACACCGCGATCGAGAACCTGCTCTATTTGACCAGCCGGGAACCGTGCAATCGCATGTACGGCATCGGTGTCTTCGACGCCGGAAGGATGATAGGGTTCAACCTCGCCGAGTCGCTCCCGGATGGCTACGCGATCGGGCACTTCGCCAAAGCGGACTACAACTATGACGGGGTCTATCCGTTCATGCTTCGTCAGGTTTGCCAGTACTTTCACGACAATGGCATGGAGTTCCTGAATATCGAAGTCGATCTCGGCGATCCGGGGCTGATCATCTCCAAGCGGCTTTCCCACCCGGCCGGTCGCCTGAACCGTTACACGATTTCCCGGCGCGAGAATAGCGATCTGGATCGCTCCGTATGACCGAGCCGGATGAATCGGGGACAAGCCTGGATCATCGCCGGGCGCCGATGATCGAGCACATTCGCGATCTGCGCGCCCGCGGCATCGTTCCGTACCTTTCGATCGGGCATCGCCTCGGCGTTGCGGCCGATCCGGAGATCGTGGCGCTGCTCGGGCGCGATCTGTTCGAATCGAACACCTGGGTGTCGGCGGTCGAATATGACGTTGCGCTCCACGAGGCCGAAGCGCTCGCCGCCGACGCCTGGGGCGCTGACCGATCGTTCTACCTGGTCGATGGGTCTTCCGCCGGCAACCACGCGCTCTTCATGGCGGCGCTCCGGCCCGGTGACGAGGTCATCGTGTCGCGTGATGTCCACTGGTCGATGCTGGTGGCGATCATCATCAGCGGCGCCACGCCCGTCTACGTTTCGCCGACACTGGATCAGGAACTCGATGTCGGCGCCGGGGTCGATGCCGAGGCGGTGCGTCGAGCCTTCGCCGAGCATCCCGACGCCCGGCTGGTGGTGATCGTCAGCCCGTCGTGGTGCGGTGTGGCCAGCGACCTGGCTGCGATCGCCGAGGTCGCGCACGCGCACGGCGCGCCGATGTATGTCGACGAGGCGTGGGGACCGCACTTCCATTTCCATCCGGAATTGCCGGCGTCGGCGATGGCATCGGGGGCCGATGCGTCGGTCACCAGTGTGCACAAGATCCTGCCGGCGGTCTCGCAGGGTTCCGTGTTGCACGTTCGCGGTTCCCTGATCGATCAGGAGCGGCTGGCGACGTCGGTGCGCATGATGTCCACCACCAGTCCGATGTTGCCGATCGTGGCGACGCTGGACGCGGCGCGACGGCAGATGGCGCTCGGTGGCGAGCAGCGACTGGACGAAGTGATTCGGCTCTCGCGAAAGGCGCGCGCCGCGATTGACGCCATACCGGGTTACTCGGTATTGTCCGCCGCCCGGATCGGACTGCCGGAAAACCGCCAGGATCTGACCAAGTTTGTGATCGACGCGCACCACCTCGGCATTTCCGGCTATGACCTCGAACACCGCCTCAATCACGAATTCGCGATCGGGGTCGAATCGGCCGATTGGCGAGGGGTCGTGGCGAATTTCAATCTGGGTGACACGGACGAGAGCGCCGGCGCCTTTGTCGATGCCCTTCGCGCGATTGCCGCGAGTGTTCCCGCAGCCCCGGAATCGGTTCTGAACGCACGCGCTACCGGCACCGTGCTGGGATTGCCGGAGCAGGCGATGACCCCGCGTGAAGCCTACTTCTCCCCGTCACGACAGGTACCGTTGTGTGATTCCGCGGGTGAGATCGCGGCCGAGCTGGTGACGCCCTATCCGCCGGGAATACCGGTGCTGGCGCCGGGTGAGGTGATCACCGCTGAGCGGATCGCGTACCTGGAAGCGGTGTACGCCCGCGGCGCGGTGAACTACGGAAAACGGAAGGATGCCGGAGCGGCTTCGATCGCGATCGTCGATCGCGGAGGCGCGCTGAGGGATTAGACCTCGTCGTCCGAACGGAGTTGGTCGAAGACCTTCTTCAGGATGGCTAATCCAGTATCGAGTTGTACGGATTCTTCATCGCTGAGCCGGCCCATCCCCTGGGCCAGGCGTTCCTCGATGGCGCTCATGGCGGTCGCGAGGCATTCATGGCCGAATTCGGTCAGCAGAATCAGCACCTGCCGGCGGTTTTCTGGATCGGTGGTTCGGGTGACCAGCTCACGCTCAACCAGGCCGTCGATCATCGCGGTCATGGCGGGGGGTGAGACGGAGATCCGCCGGGCGAGATCGAGATTCGTCGCTCCCTCGCCGCCGAGTCGCTGCAATGTCTGCATGGT
>JADLGF010000359.1 GCA_020849415.1 Thermomicrobiales bacterium | reverse complement strand
TGGGGAAAGCGTTGCGCGGGCACGGATTTTGGGGAGTCGACGCCGACGCTCCGGCCGCCAGTGTCGAAGAAGTTCCATCTTCCGGGCACGCACTAAGGATAAACGGGGCAATCGACGCGCGGTACCGCCGGTGTGAGGACACCGGAGGGAACCGATGCCAGGGGGATCGAGAGGAGCGACGATGGCTGCCGAGCCTAGCGCGAAGCCTTCAGCCGGAACGGCGACCGACGCCAAGCCGCTGCTTGAGGTAAAAGGCCTGAAAACCCAGTTCATGACGCAGGATGGCGTCGTCAAGGCCGTTGACGATGTGTCCTTTTATGTGATGCCCGGGGAAACCCTGGGTGTCGTGGGTGAATCAGGTTCTGGCAAGAGCATGACCGGGCTTTCCATCATGCGCCTGATTCCCACCCCTCCCGGCAAGATCGCCGCGGGCGAGGTGCTGTTCCAGGGCAAGGACATCCTCAAGATGTCCGACAGCGAGGTCCGCTCCATCCGGGGCAACCAGATCGCCATGATCTTCCAGGACCCGATGACATCGCTCAACCCGGTGCTCACGGTGAACCGGCAGATCAGCGAATCGCTGATGCTGCACCTGGGGATGAACAAGACCCAGGCGAAAGCCCGGGCGATCGAACTGCTGAAGATGGTCGGCATTCCGAATGCCGAGGAGCGGGTCGATCAGTACCCGCACCAGTTCTCCGGCGGTATGCGCCAGCGCGTGATGATCGCGATGGCGCTCTCGTGCGATCCGCAACTGCTCATCGCCGACGAGCCGACCACCGCGCTCGACGTGACGATTCAGGCGCAGATTCTCGATCTGATGCGGGATCTCCAGAAGAACAGCGGCACCGGCGTGATCATGATCACCCACTCGATGGGTGTGGTGGCCGGCATGGCCGATCGCGTTCAGGTGATGTACGCCGGCCACATCGTGGAAACCGCGACGACCGAAGAAACCTTCGCGAATCCGCGTCACCCGTACACGGTCGGCCTCATGAAGTCGATCCCGCGCCTCGATGCGCGGACCAAGGAGCGGCTTGAGCCGATCCGCGGGCTTCCGCCTGATCTCATCGATCTTCCCGACATGTGCCCGTTCGTGCCACGCTGCAATTACGCGCGCGAACAGTGCGAACAGAAGAATCCGCCTTTGATGGAAGTCTCCCCGGGCCACTTCTCTGCCTGCTGGTTCTGGGAAGAAGTCTCATTGGCCGATGAATTCCCCGCGGCCTCTGCCGCCACGGAGGGAGCATAAATGACGGCTTCAACCACCGAACGGCCGCTTCTCGAGGTCACCAACCTGCAGATGCACTTCCCGCTGACGCAGGGCATCATCTTCCAGCGTAAGGTCGGCGCGGTCCAGGCGGTCGATGGCATCTCCTTCTCCGTGAAGAAGGGCGAAACGCTCGGGCTGGTGGGTGAATCGGGTTGTGGCAAGAGCACGACCGGTCGCGCCATCCTGCAGCTCTACAAGCCGACCGACGGCGAAGTGGTGTTCAACGGCACCGATCTCGTCAAGCTCGATTCCGGCGAAATGCGCAAGATGCGCCGTCACCTGCAGATGATTTTCCAGGATCCCTACGCGTCGCTGAATCCGCGCATGACGGTCGGCAACATCGTTTCCGAGCCGATGCAGATTCACAACCTCGTGCCGAAGGCCGAGCGGACCAAGCGCGTGCAGGAACTGCTGCAGACGGTCGGTCTCAATCCTTACTTCGCCAACCGCTATCCGCACGAGTTCTCGGGCGGCCAGCGCCAGCGCATTGGTATCGCCCGCGCGCTCGCGGCCAATCCTGATTTCATCGTCTGTGACGAGCCGGTCTCGGCGCTCGACGTGTCGATTCAGGCCCAGATCGTCAACCTGCTGGAAGACCTGCAGGATCAGTTCGGTCTGACCTATCTCTTCATCGCCCACGACCTCTCGGTCGTGCGCCACATCTCCGATCGCGTCGCCGTGATGTACCTCGGCAAGATCGTGGAACTCGCCGATCGCAACGAGCTCTACGAGAACCCGATGCACCCGTACACCAAGGCGCTCCTCTCGGCGATTCCGATTCCTGACCCGGTGATCGAAAAGCAGCGCGAGCGGATCATCCTGACCGGCGACGTGCCGAGCCCGATCAACCCGCCCAGCGGCTGCCACTTCCACACTCGTTGCCCCTACGTGATGGACGTCTGCAAGCAGGTCGATCCTCCGTTCACGGAGAAGGCTTCGGGTCACTTCGTCGCCTGCCACCTCTATCCGGAATCGATCGCCGCCGACTAGGCGCATCGCCGGAGACTTCGGGCCGTTCGCCGCTTTCCGCGCGCCTGCCAAAAGCGGGCGTCAGGATCGGGTGAACGGCCCGTTCGTTTTGCCACCGGACGGAGTCTGCATGCGCCAGGATCCCCGCGTTCTCGGTTTCATCGATCGCAACAATCCGAACACCGGGTTCATCATCATCCTCGCGCTGCTGATGTTTTCGAGCCTTTCGCGCGGGCTGCCCGATCGGCCGATCGAACTCGTCGTTGCCTTTTTGGCATCGTTCATCATCGCCACCTCGATTCACGAGTTCTGCCACGCCTACTCGGCGCTCAAACTCGGCGACCGCACCGCGTTCAACCAGGGACGCGTCACGCTCAATCCCCTTTCTCACTTCGAGCCGTTCGGCTTCATCGGCATGGTGATGATCTCGCTCGGGTTCGGCATGATCGGCTGGGGCAAGCCGGTGCCGGTCAATCCCAATGCCTTCACCAATCCGCGCTTGCGCGGCCAGAAAGGGATGGCGCTGGTGGCGATCGCCGGCCCCGTTTCGAACCTGGTGCAGGCGGCGGTGGTGGCGATTCCGCTCCGGCTCTCGGGCAGCCAGTTCTCGATCTGGGGGAGCGGTTGGGAAAGCTACGCCTGGGTCTTCGTTTGGGTGAACATCCTGCTGGCGGCCTTCAATATGATCCCGATTCCGCCGCTCGATGGCAGCAAGGTGTTGCTCGGCCTGGTGCCGCGCTTCTGGTATCCGATCCTGGCGCCGATCGAACGTTACGGCTTCATCATCCTGATTGCGCTGTTCTTCATCGGTGGAAACCTCGGCAGTTCGATCACGTCGGCCATGATCGATCCACCCCGCGATCTCTTCATGCAGATCATCATCGGTATCTGACGTGGAATCGAATGGTCACCGTAACACCCACCGCAACGTTCAGGGTCCGACGAGTAGGGCGTCGAGTTGGTGACCAGTTGGCAAACTCGCGTACGACAGGTTTGGGCCGGGTTGCGACCTTCGCCCGATCCGGATGAAGCGGGGTTCACCGCCCGCTGGCTTTCACCGGACGTGCGGCCGATGTTCGATCGTCTGGCAATTCATGATCGGCGCCATCTCGTGGCCGTCGCGCGGCAACTTGAATCGGCCGATCCGCGCAATTCCGACCTGATCGTGGCTGGGCTCCTGCACGACATCGGTAAGGCGGACGATCGCGACCATGTGACGTTCATCGATCGCATCCTCCGCGTTTTCCTGGGCCGGGTTTCACCCGGCCTGCTCGATCGGCTTGCTTGTCCGGATGGCATCGGGATCAGGCGCCGGCTCTACCTCACCCTCCATCACGCCAGGCTCGGGGCCGCTCTGGCCGAACAACGTGGTTGCAGCGAGCGTACCGTATGGCTTATCAAGAACCATGAAGTATCCGACCCGACGGATCCCGATCTGCGCCGCCTGGTGGAGATCGACGGCGCCACCCCGTAACGAAGCTGGGCCCGAATGAGCGACGCGCACCCGCAACCGGTCAATCTCACCGATTACCAGCTTCGGCTCCCCGCCTTCGAGGGACCGCTCGATCTGCTTTTGCGCCTGATCGAACGAGCGGCGCTCCCGATCAGCGAAGTGTCGCTCGTCACCGTCACCGATCAATTCCTCTCCCATGTGCGCGAACTCGGCGGCATCGAACCCGATACCCTGGCCGAATTCACCGCCATCGGCACCCGCCTCGTGCTGCTGAAATCGCGCTCCCTCCTGCCCCGACCAGCCGCAGTCGAGGAAGATGACGAAGTCGATGATCTCGTCACCCGCCTGCGCGAATACCAGGTGGCGAAGGAAGCGGCCCGGCAACTCGAGGAGCGCCGACGCGAGAACGACCGCAGCTACGCTCGCGGCGCCTACGTCAAGCCGGCCGCAAACGCCGCGCCGGCGCCACTCGCCCGGCACGATTCGCTCAGCCTCGTGCGCGCGCTGCGCCGCCGGCTCTCCATCGTTCCGGAGCCGCCCCGTCTGCTCACCGGCCGGCCGCGCCTTTCGATCCGGCAGGTGCTGGAGCGCGTGCTCTCGGTCGTCCGGCCCGGGAAACGCTGGCAATTCACCGAACTCACGGGTCCGAACGCCGATCGTGAAGAGACCATGACGACGTTCCTGGCCATGCTCGTGCTCGTCCGGCGCCGAGTCTTCGACGCCGATCAAATCGAACCATTCGGACCGATCGAACTCTGGCGCACCGCTGATATCGTGCCGGCCCTGACTGAACTCGTCCCGGCCGACGCCCAGGAAGCAGGATGACCGACAAGATTCTCTCCACCGCCTACCGGGAAGACGT
>JADLGF010000358.1 GCA_020849415.1 Thermomicrobiales bacterium | reverse complement strand
CCCAGGCGTAGTTCCCGCGCGGTGATGCGAACCCCCGAACCGGAGATCATTCGCAGCCCGCAAAACAATCTGATCAAGCGCGTGCGCTCGCTCGGCCACCGGAAACACCGGGACGCCGAGCGGGCGTTCGTCGTTGAGGGGAGCCGGGGGATCGCCACCGCGGTCGAGTACGGCCACACGCCCGAGGTGACGCTGCTGGCGCACGACGCCCGTCTCGATATCATCGCCCTGGCCGAGAGCAGTGGCGCACCGGTCCGGATCGTCGAGCGCGCCGTTTTCGACGCCGTGATGGACACCGCGACGCCGCAAGGGATCGCCGCGATTTTCCCCCGGCCGGAATCGATTGTCCCGGATACCGAAGCGCCGTTCCTGCTGGTGCTTGACGGTATCGGCGATCCGGGCAACCTCGGTACCCTGATCCGGAGCGCCGCCGGCGCCGGATGCGATGCCGTGATCCTTGGTTCGGAAAGCGCCGATCCCTGGAGCGCCAAGGCGGCGCGCAGTTCGATGGGCAGCATTTTCGGCATCCCCGTGCTGACCGCCGACCGCGAGATCGAGCGCCTGGTGCGCGACCGCTGTCCTCACCGCTGGCTGGCTGCCGGCGAAGCGGAGCAGCCGTACGACGAAGCGGGATGGAGCGGGGGCGTGGCCGTCATCATCGGTTCGGAGGGGCACGGCGCCAGCGCGTGGGGCCGGGCGCTCGCGACCGGCGACATCCGCATCCCGCTGGCGGCGGACGTGGAATCGCTCAACGCGGCCGTCGCCGGCTCGGTCATCCTTTTCGAAGCCCGGCGTCAGCGCGGGTCAGCAACCGCGGTTGCGCCCAAACGTCCGGATTGCTGCCGCCGTGAATATCCCCGAACCGGCCGTCGCGACGTGAAGGCTACGCACGGCGCGCGTGGGTCCTTGCCAAACTCCCCTGAAACTCGCGAAGATACGCAGGGTTTTGCGCACAACCGCGCCGCAGGGTGCTAGACTGACGGTCGGTAAAACCAGTCTTGCGGCGGTGGCTCAGGCCCCTATGATGAATCGAAGGGAGCAACGATGGCCAGAGACGATTTGCGACGTGATGAACTGAAACGCGAAGTTGCCAAGCGAACCGGTCTTTCGGAATCGCAGGCCGATGGCGCTGTTCGGGCGGTGTTCGATGCGATCGAAGAGGCGCTGGCCGACGGAATGTCGGTGACGATCAGCGGCTTCGGTTCCTTCCGGGTGGCGGAGCGCCCCGCGCGCGACGGCCTGCACCCGCAGACGCGCAAACCGATGAAGATCGAGGCCCGCAAGAGTCCGGCCTTCAAGCCGGGCGCCCGCCTGAAGCGGACGGTCAACGGCGAAGAGCCGGGCGACGACGAGTAGTTGACAAGGGGCGGGCTGCGGGCCCGCCTCACTCCTTACCGGGACAGGAACCAGACGATGCTTCGTAACCCGTTCGCACGCAAGGATATCCCCGAAGTCACCGTGGCCGATTCAGTCAGCGCGATCGCGGGTGGTACGCACCAGTTGCTCGATATCCGCGAGCAGGATGAGTGGGACGCCTACCGGATCCCCGGCGCCCGCTTCATACCCCTCGGACAGCTGGCGCAACGCGCCGAAGAACTCGAACCGGAGCGCCCGGTGATCGTCTACTGCAAGAGTGGCGTTCGCAGTATGCACGCGGTCGAGATTCTGCAATCGACCGGCCGAAAAGATGCGGCGAGCATGACCGGCGGCATCATCGCCTGGTACGAAGCGGGTCAGCCGATCGAGCAGTAGGGTTTGATTGTTCGTTCGTTTGGTGGATTGCACATGGTTCAGAACCATAGGCAGCCGCAGTCCAGGTTCGAATCAATCCAATCAAAAAGGCGCGGTGAGCATTGCCCACCGCGCCTTTTCGTGCCCGTGATTAGAGGTCGAGATTCTGGACCTCGCGGGCGTGGGTCTGGATGAAGGTCTTGCGGCTCTGGACGTCGTTGCCCATCAGCATGTCGAACGTTTCGTTCGCGGCGATGGCATCGTCAATGCTGACCTGCATGAACGAACGGTTGGCCGGATCCATGGTGGTGGACCAGAGCTGTTCCGGGTTCATTTCGCCGAGACCCTTGTAGCGCTGAACTTCCGACTTCTCGCCGAGATCCTTGATCGCCGCCGCTCGTTCCTCTTCGGTGTAGACCCAGCGCTCCTGCTTGCCGCTGGAAACGCGGTAGAGGGGCGGCTGCGCGATGTAGACGTGCCCGGCCTGAATCAGCGGTTCGAGGTGCCGGTAGAAGAAGGTCAGCAGCAGCGTGCGGATGTGGGCGCCGTCGACATCGGCGTCGGTCATGATGATGATCCGGTGGTAGCGCAGCTTCGAGATGTCGAAGAACTCGCCGACCGAGGTGCCGAGCGCGGTCAGCATGGTCCGGATCTCGTTGTTCTCGAGAATCTTCTCCGGACGCGCCTTCTCGACGTTCAGGATCTTGCCACGGAGCGGCAAGATCGCCTGGAAGCGGCGATCGCGACCCTGCTTGGCCGAGCCACCGGCCGAGTCACCCTCGACGATGTAGAGCTCGCTGCGGGCCGGATCGCGCTCACTGCAGTCGGCCAGCTTGCCTGGCAGGCTGAAGCTGTCGAGCCCACCCTTGCGCTGCACGAGTTCGCGCGCCTTGCGGGCGGCCTCGCGGGCGCGGGCGGCATTGAGACACTTCTCGATCACCCGCTTGGCGACCTGCGGATTCTCCTCCAGGTACTGGCCGAGCGCTTCGTTGACGACCTGCTGCACGGCGCCGGCGACCTCGGCGTTGCCGAGTTTGCCCTTGGTCTG
>JADLGF010000357.1 GCA_020849415.1 Thermomicrobiales bacterium | reverse complement strand
GTTTCGGATTCCGTCATCGCCTCCTGCGTCGGGGTTTCCGACGGGGTGGCGTTGGGATCGAGGGTCGGGGTGTTGGTGGCCATCAGTTCGGCCGGCACCGATTCCCGCCGGTACTCGCTCCGAATCCGGTTCTCGCCCACGGTGTTCGTGTACTCGATCGCTCCGAGCACCTGCAGCATGCTGTCGCGGTGATCGACCCCCTGCGGGGTGATCCGGCAGGTCCGGTCGCTCATCTCCAGCTGAATCGCGGCCGGACCCAGCTCCGGATGATCGCGATCGACGATCACATACACGGCGCCGACATTGCCGTTCAGCACCTGGTTTATCGCTTCCTGGGGATCGATGTCGAGGCAGATCGCCTGCGCGCTCCGGCCATCCCCCCGGGCCGAAACCCAGATGATGATCGCCAGCAGCAAGAGCACCGCCAATCCGGCCGCCATCAGCAGGTAGAGAATCAGCGGACGCCCGCCCACCTCCTGTTCGAGGCGATCGCGCATCCAGTGACCCGGTTCCTCCGATTGGAGAGACGGATCATTCCCCGCTTCGTAGGGCGTGATTTCCGGATCCGAATTGCTCTGCATGGCGTTCCTTTTGGCGGTCTCCCGGCTACGGGAACTTCGCCAGCACCGATTCGGTCAGGGCGATGACATCCGCGGTCGGATCGCCCTGTTCGGAGAAACCATACATCCTCATGAGCACGTTGCCACGCCGGACGTAGATCACCACCGCGTGGCCGTTGGCATCGGAGGTCAGCATCACCGATTCATCACCGAGATTGACGCCCTCCGCCCGCACCATTCCCAGGCTTTCCGCCGCGGAGGCGAAGAGTTCGAGCGCCTCCGAAGCGCCGCTCTCAACCCGGAAACTGTTCATGCTTACAAAGAGCACCGAGGTTTCATTGACATCATAATCGGCTTCGGCGATGACGTACTCCTGCCGCCAGTGCCGATCGAAGCGCCATTCGCGCAATTGCTCTTCCACGGCCGCCGCATTGGAGCTGTCGAGGTTCGCCGCCACCTCCGAGCGCTGCAACCGCACCGGGTCGGTGGTCGCCGCGAATCCGGCCGGCAGATCGCCGCTGGTCGGCAGCAGATCGGTCAGTTCGCCGTCGAAGAGCAGCGCTTCCGGCTCGGACGTGGCGGTCGGTTCGGCCGGCGGCTCGGTCGGCGCCGGGGCGGGCTCGTTTGCGTTGGTTTCGGCGCCCTCTTCGGGGGTGCCGGTCGGCTCCGCCGCGTTTTCCGATTCGCTGGTGGCGGTCGGGTCGTTCTGCGGCGCGGCCAGGGCGATCGCGGTTTCAGTGGCCGCGGCGTTCGCCTGGCCGTTATCGTCGTCATCCCCGCCGAAGATGATGAAGCCGATGACGATGGCGAGAATCATCAGCGCCAGCCCGCCGATAGCGAGCGCGGCGATGATCTGCGTTTGCCGGTTCGGACCGCCAAGCGGCTGCCCGGCGCGTGGATCGACGCTGAAGCCCCCCTTGCCATAGCCGGCGCCGTAGCCGGGCTGCTGGCCGGCGGAGTTCAGGTCCTCGTCCGGCAGCGGCGCGATCCAGCCGCCGCTGCTGCCCCGTCCGGGCGGCGGGGTCGGCGGTTGCGCCGGCTGGCCGTAGCCCGGCGCCGGCGTGTAGCCACCTCCGTAGGGTTCGTTGGATGGATAGGGTGGGTAACCACCGCCAGCCGCCGGCTGGGGCGGGTAACCGCCCTGGTTGTATCCGCCGTACGGATCGGGTGGCGGCGTTTGGCCGTACCCGGGCTGACCATACCCCGGCGCCGGGTAGCGCTGGCCGTAGGCGGGATCCTGGGGCGGCGGGTAATTACCCTGGCCGTAGCCCGGCTGATCGTACCCCGGGTAGCGCGGCGGGCCACCGTACCCACTTTCGGACGGTGGAGCCGCGGGTCGATTCGGTTGAGCGGGCTGCTCCCACCCCGGCGCCGGTTGCTGCGGCGGCCGTTGCGGCGCTGGCCTGGCTCCCTTGGGTGGACGTGGCTCCATACCGGTAGCGTGCTCCTTAAGTGTGGTCTCACGGAACGAAACGGGCGTTTCCCTTAGCTCCCCGCATACGTACTAACGCGCGAGGATGCCCGATTCGGTCGCGTGCAACCGATTCAGTATAAGAGAGACGCGTTGGCTGGTTCCGGCCGGGACTACAGGCTGTGCCAGCCCGGCGAAACGCCGCGCGTTCCGATCCACTGCCCCTTGGCACGATACGGCACCCGCTCATCCGGCCGCAACCCGGAAGAGGGGGCAATCGTACGCCGGGAAACCAGCTTGCGCAAAACTCTTTCGGGCAGTGTTACCGATGATTCTTCGGCGAAATCCCTGTGTACGTACATTCCAGAATGTGCCATTCCGGCATACACTTTACTTTCTGGCACAGGGCCGCTAGTATCCCGCTATGCAGTTGCAGAGTACCCGTGCACGCTGGAACTGACCATTCGCTACCCGCGCGAACGGAGCATCACCTTGGAGCAGCAGCGTCTGCCATCGGTTCAAGCGAGTTTCCCGGCCACGCTGCCCCGTCTCTACATGACGGGCGATCTGCGTGCCGCCACCGGCTTGAGCCGCACCCACCTCGATTATTACCTGCGCGAGGGGCTGATCCAGCCCGCGGCGCGCACGGAGAGCGGCTACCTGCTCTTCGATGATCAGGAGCTCGATCTCCTGCGCCACATCATCAGCCGCCGTCAGGCGGGCGCCGCGCTGCGCGATATCCGCCGCGAGATCGGGCGCGAACAGTGAGCCGCTACCGTCACATCGGCCTGACCCGGGAGCCCTTCGCCCCCGAGCCCGATCTCGCCTTCCAGGCAGCGGCGCTCGGTCAAACCGATGCGCTCACCCGGCTGGCCGATTTCGCGGCCGCCCGCGGCAGCATCGCGCTCCTGCTCGGGGCCGCCGGCCTCGGCAAATCGATGGTGCGGCTGGCGCTGGCGCGCGATCTGGCGGTGCAACCGGGGCTGCGCATCGTCACCCTCGATCGGCCCGATGAGTGGAGCACCGATGTCTCACTGCTGCGCGCCGTCACGCTGGCCCTCGGGGGCGAGGCGAGCGGCCGCACCACCCTCGATCTGCTCACCGAGATCGAAACCCGGCTCAACGCCATCACGGCCGACGACCATTGGTCGCTGCTGCTGATCGACGACGCTCACCGGCTCACCAGCAGCCAGCTGGAATTGCTGCGCACCATCTCCAGTCTGGAGCCGCACAGCCTGTCGCTGATCCTCTTCGCCGAACCGGAGCTCGAGGAGCGGATCGCCCGGCGGCGCTCGCTCGAAAGCCGGGTCGAACTGCGGCACACCCTCAACCCGCTCAATTCGGTCGACACGATCGCGTTGTTGCAACGGCGGCTGGAGATCGCCGGGGGGACGGACGTGGACGAGGTGTTCGATCGCACCGCGCGCGAGGCGCTCGTGGCCCGCTCGGGCGGCAAGCCGGCGCGGTTGATCGAGGTGGCGGCGCGCTCGGTCGAT
>JADLGF010000356.1 GCA_020849415.1 Thermomicrobiales bacterium | reverse complement strand
GCGCGCGGCGTCTCCGCAGCGAGCCGGACGCTCGGGAAGGGGGGCGGCACCGCCATTCCCGGACTGGTCGCGGAGCGGATCGATCCCGGCCTGATCAGCAAGTTCACCGCCACCCTCGAACGGGGCAGCGTGGTGATCGCCGGTACCAATGGCAAAACGACCACGAGCAAGATGGTCGCCGACATCCTGGAGGCGAGCGGCGCCGCGGTGGTGCATAACCGCTCCGGTTCGAACCTCGTCCAGGGCGTGGCCGCGACCTGCGCGCAGAATTCGAGCTTCTTCGGCACGCCGCGCGGCGACGCCGGCGTGATCGAGGCCGACGAAGCCGCCTTCCCGGAGATCGTCCGGCGGGTGCGTCCCACCGTGGTGCTGCTGAACAATCTCTACCGGGATCAACTCGACCGCTACGGCGAACTGAAAACGATCATGACCCTCTGGCGACCCGCGCTCGAAGCCCTGCCAGCGACGAGCACCGTGGTCGTAAACGCCGATGATCCGGCGCTGGTCGGCCTCACCACCGGTTTGACCGCGAAGGTCGTGCGATTCGGCATGAGCGGACTCGAGCAGCGGCTCGACGAACTGCCGCACGCGGCCGATTCGATCACCTGTCCGTTGTGTGGCGCGGCGCTCAGCTACGACGCGCTCTATCTCTCTCACCTGGGAGAGTGGCGTTGCGACGCCTGCGGCCTTCGACGCCCCGATCTCGATGTTTCCGGTTGCGACCTCGCGCTGAGCGGCGCGGATGGTCTTGAACTGACGGTCGGGACTGACGGCCCGACGAGCCGCTATGTCTGCGGAATGCCGGGTATCTACAACGCTTACAACCTGCTGGCGGCGGTGGCGGTCACCCGGGCGTTGGGTGTCGATGACGAAACGGCCCGGCGCACCCTTGAAACGTTCCGATCGGCCTTTGGCCGGATTGAGCGGATCAGCTACCTCGACCGGCAACTCACGATCGCGCTCGTCAAGAACCCGGTCGGCTTCAATGAAGTGCTGCGCATGCTCACCCTGCCGGGCAAACTCACCGCGCCGGTGCTGATTGCGATTAACGATCTCGACGCCGATGGCCGCGATGTCTCCTGGCTCTGGGATGTCGATTTCGAACTGCTGGCCGGTGATGGTCCGCCGATCATGACCGCTGGCATTCGCGGCACAGATATGGCGAACCGGCTGAAATACGCCGGGGTCGATCAATCGCGCATCGTTTCGCTCGGCGACTCACTCTCCGACGCCTTGACCGGCTTCATCGATTCGGTGCCGGTCGGTGAATCGGCCTGGATTCTGCCGACCTACACGGCCATGCTGGCGCTGCGCCGCGATCTGGTGGCGCGCGGCGCGGTTCAGGACTACTGGAAACCGGAAGACGGGAGGTCGTCCTGATGGCGCAACTGGTCATCGCCTGGCTTTACAACGACCGGATGAGCATCTACGGCGATCGTGGCAATGTCATCGCCATGCAGCGCCGCGCCGAATGGCGCGGGATCGACGTCGAGGTCGCGAACGTCAGCGTCGGTGAGTCGCTGCCGGAACGGGTCGATGTCTACTTCTTCGGTGGCGGTCAGGATGAGGAGCAAATCGCGGTCGCGCGCGATCTGCAGGGCGAGAAAGCCGCGCGGATCCGGGCCGATATCGAGGCCGGAGCGGCCGCGCTGACCGTCTGCGGCGGGTACCAGCTCTTCGGTCACGAGTACCGACCCTTCGACGCCGCGCCCCTGCCGGGGATCAGTGTGCTCGATGTCGTGTCGGTTGCCTCGAAACAACGGTTTATCGGCAACGTGGTGATCGACAGCGAGTGGGGCGAACTCGTCGGCTTTGAGAATCACAGCGGCCTGACCAGTCTTGGGCCGGGCGCCGAACCGATCGGCCGGGTGCGGGTCGGCCGGGGCAACAATGGTCGCGACGGCTTCGAGGGCGCTCGCTACAAGAACGCCATCGGCTGCTATCTTCACGGCTCACTGCTGCCGAAAAACCCCCGGTTAACCGACTGGCTGATCGCCGCCGGGCTGGAACACGCCACTGGCGAACCGGCTGTACTCGCCCCCCTGCACGACGAGATCGAAGCCGCCGCACACGCCACGGCAGTCCAACGAGCGATCAAGACGAGGTAATCGCTATCCCGACCGGTTGCGCAAAACACCGCGAACATACGCCCGAAAAAAGGCGAGTGACAGGACGGCACATCTTGCGCCACCCGGCCCGATGGACGACGCTTAACCTGCCTGTTCCGGCCCCGGCGCGTCTCTCATTGACGCCCGGACCGTTGTCATCAGGCGAGGGGAATCGCACTGCGATTCAGAGGGGAGCATTCATCCGCTGATGTCCGGGGCAGACGTGTCGATGCATTCTGGCGGCCGCACCGCGTATCCGAACCAGGTCATGCCCTGGCTGCCGGCCATGGACGATGTCCTCCGAGCCCGGCGCGTCATCGCCCCACATCTTCCCCGCACCCCGTTGATTCAGCTGCCGGGGCTCTCGGAGCGGCTCGGCTTCGACCTCTGGTTGAAGGCGGAACTGACCCTGCCAACCGGCTCATTCAAGGTGCGGGGCGGCCTCAACTTCATGTCGCAATTGCCGCCCGAAATGGCGCGGAACGGCGTGGTCACCGCCTCAACAGGCAATCACGGCCAATCGATCGCCTACGCAGCCCGTGCCAACGGTGTGCGGGCGACGATCTACGTTCCGGAGGCGGCGAATCCGCTCAAGGTGGCATCGATGCGCCGCATGGGTGCGGACGTCCGGCTCGAAGGAGCCGATTTCTTCGCCGCCTGCGAAGCGATGGACCAATTCGCGGTATCGACCGGCGCTTACCGGGTCCACCCGGCCAATGAACCGCCGATCATCGCCGGTGTCGCCACCTACGCGCTGGAAATCTTCGAGGATTTGCCGGCGGTCGACGCGATCTTCGTGGCGGTGGGCGGCGGCAGCGGTTTGAGCGGCGTCAGCCTTGTTTCCAATGCCGTGAAACCGCGAACGCGGGTCTTCGGCGCACAATCGACCGGCGCTCCGGCCGCCTACGAAAGCTGGAAGGCGCGCGAACTGAAGAAACTCGACCGAATGGAGACATTCGCCGAAGGAATCGCGACCCGCGAGGCCTTTGACCTTCCGGCACGGCTCTTCTGGGACAAGGTGGAAGAGATCGTGCTGGTAGCGGATACTGACATCAAGCAGTCGATGTTGACGACACTGGAGCAGGGTCGCATCGTCGCCGAGGGGGCCGGGGCGGCAGCGCTTGCGGCCGCTATCGCGCGTCGGGATCAGCTTCAGGGGTCGACCGTCGTGTGTGTCGCCTCGGGTGGCAACGTCACGATGGAGCAACTCAGGCAGATCATGAACGAGGAGCAGCCCTGGTGAGCAGAATCAGCGGATGGTTCGGAGGACGGGGACGCTCGGATGGCAACGCCACCGTCGTGATGCAGTTCGCGCACGAGGTTGTGGAGCGCCGCCGTTCGATTCAGGGGGCCATCAACGAGGTTCGCCACCCGTCCGTGCTCGATGTGCTGGCGGATGAGGATTTCCGGGTCCTCGGCGATGCTATCGAGCAATCCGCTCCGAACAACATTGAATTCTCGCTGGCGCTGGCCCGGCTGACGCACGCCGCGGCGCGCGCCAAGGGCTTCGATCGCCAGATCGTCGATGCCGCGCTCCGGCTCGACGCGCTGCTGCCTCCCGAGGACACCAGCCGCGAACGGGAAACGCTCCTTCGCGACGCCTATTCGATCGCCCGGCGTAGTGGCTACGCTCGCGGCGGCCGCGCGGCGTTGGCCCGGCTCGGCGAACGAGCCGCCGCGGCGAACGAGATCGATCGCGCCCGCAAGCTCCTGCAGCAACAACTCGAAATCTCGGATGAATCGAGCGACGCGGTGGAGGAAGTCAATTCCGCCATTCTCCTCGGCGATATCCTGCGCCGGGAAGGGGAGCCGCTCGTTGCCCGCGAGTTCTACCGGCGCGCCCAGCGCTCGGCCGATCGGATCGATTACCCCTCCGGTCTCGCTGAGGCGCTCGTCCGGCAGGTGGAACTGGTCGATCCGATGACACCGGCCGAATCGGTCGTGCAACTCCAGCAGCAGGCGTACGAAGCCGCCCGCTCGACGGGCGATGTCGCGTTGCAGTCCCGCGTCCTGATGCAACTGGCCACCACCCTGGAAGAACTCGGCCGCCGTGAGGAAGCCGGCGAACTCTTTGAAGAGGGCGCCGATCTTGCGCGGCAAACCGGTGATTTTGAATCGGAACTGGCGGCGCTCACCTCGCTTGAGGAGATCGCCCGTCAGCGTCACGCCTTGCCGGCGCTGGCGCGTTACCAGCGCGGATTGATGAATCTCGAGGAGCGGATGAACCGACCGGCCGCCGCCGGCGCTTGGGGATTCGAACTCGGTATGACGCTGCTCGAAGCGAACGAGCCGCATCAGGCGCTCGATGCGTTGCACCGGTCGCTCGCCCTGGCGCAATCGGTCGGCGATCCGCTGCTCGAACAGAAGGCGTACGGCGGGATCGGCGCCGCGCAACTCGATATGAATCACGCCAACGAGGGGATCGACGCAATCATGCGCGCGCTGCAACTGGCGCGACAGGCGAACGATCCCGCCTATGAGGCGCATTGGCTGTCATCGCTGGCGCAGGCGCTCTGGCGCTTCGGTTATCTCGATGACGCTCTCCGCGCCGCCACCGATGGACTCGCGGTCGCGCGCCGGCTCGATGACGCCGCGCTGCAAAGCCAGCTCCTGTCGATGGTCGGGCGCATCCAGCAGCATGCCGGCCAGACCACCCGGGCGCGTGAGAGCTTCACGCGGGCGCTCGAATTGGCGCGCAAGGCGCGTCTGACCGGCGAGCAGGTTCGCCTGCTCACGTTACTCGGCCAGATGTCGTACTCGGCGCGGCAGAGTGCCCAGGCGGCGACCTTCTTCAGCCAGGCGTTGCAACTGGCCGGAGAGCGGAATGACCGCGCGGCGGTGACCCAGCTGCACGGCCGCATGGGGCAGATCGCGCAGGATCAGCGCGATTTCACCTCCGCGCTCGATCACTACCGCCGGGCCGTCGATTCGGCCGAGATGCTCGAAAACCCGGCCCTGCTTCGCCGCGCGCTCACGCACCTCGCCGCTGCCCAGCACCGGGTGGGTGATTTGCAGGCCGCCAACAGCTACCGGCGCGCGCTCGGGCTGGCCGGGCAGCTGGGAGAACGGGGGGCGGAGTCGCTCCTGCGCCTCAACTACGGAATGTTGCTTGCGGAACAACAGCAAGACCGCGATGCCATCGAGAATCTCAACCGGGCGCTCGCGCTCTCGCGTGACGCGGGTGAGCGAGGCCCGGCGATCGCCGAGCAGGCGGCGGGATTGATCGATCAGCTTGGCGGGCACCGCTACGACGCGGCGCCGCGATCCGGCGGCTGGGAGGATCTCGCTCCCTCGCGCGATGATCGCCCCGGCAACTGGGGCGACTACGGAGCCGGGACCGATCCGTTCGCGGGAGAAAACGTCTACAACGACGAGTACTACGAGGAGCAAAGCCTCCCCCCGGCCTGAGCCGGCGCAGTCGCGACTGACGCCGGCGCGAACGGACGATCGCCGAAACAACTGATTTGATGTGGTTCGCGAGGGTTTGTGCCTGCTCGTCACTTTGGCGTGTGCCATCGGTGGTAAGTACGTACATTCGGATGCTATGATTTTCCGCAAGGTATTGAATCGACAATTGAGCGCTCCAACGTCGGATTGGCGCTTTTCACCGGCGAAGATGTCGGAAATGGCTCGGTCTGCACGTGACCGAATCGGGGTTCACGATCGGGCGCTCTCGCGCCACGATGGCACAGGTGACCGATGACAGCCGGCGCGCACGCTCATACGGCCGTCACCACCGCCGACATTCCGTTCGAGGCGGTGCTGTCGCGCTGCCTGGTCTATCAGGATGAGGTGAGCGGTCGTCGCTACGCGATCCTCGCCGAGCCCACTCGCTACAATCTCACCGCCCAGCGCGCCGCCGAAGCGGCGATCATCCGCATCTGGGAGAGCCTGCGTGAATCGCGCGGGCTCGATCTGGCCGAGGCGGCGCGGCGCGCCCTCGCCAATGCGCACGCCACCGTTCGCAAAGCCAATCTGTTGCCCGGCGGACAGCGCCGATCCGAACTCGGACTCGTCGGGCTATCGCTCGCACTTTCCGATGGCGAGGAGTTGGTGCTCGCATTGGCGGCGCCGGCACAGGCGTTGATCCTTCAGGATGAGCAGATCTTTCCGATTCCGGCGTTCGAAGCCCGCACCGTCAGCCAGCCGTTCGGCGATCCGGTGGAAGCATCGCTGCCGCTCGGCGGAGCGGTCTTTCAACCCACGCTGTACGCGACGGCGATCGAACCGGGCGATCGGGTGCTGCTCTGCTCAGATCTGGTCGC
>JADLGF010000355.1 GCA_020849415.1 Thermomicrobiales bacterium | reverse complement strand
TACACCGGCGGTGGAACCGCGACCTACAAGGGCACGGTGACGGTGACCTCGGCGATTCCCGCCTAGTCTCCGGCCTGCGATTGCATCGTCAACGGCGGACGGTGGATCACCCACACGGGTGATCCACCGGTCCGACGGCTCGAATCACGCCGATAGCGAGAAAGCCGTGACCAGAGGTTTAAGAATCTGTTTCCTGGCGATTGCGCTGTTCCTGACAGCCCATCATGGCAATGCAATGTCTCAGGATGCCGCCAGCACGCCGGCCCCGGAGTCGCCTGTCGCATTGCCATCCTTGCTGTTCACGCCGGCGATTACCGGTGAGGAGGGGCGATTCCGGGCGACACTCGAACCGGGCGAATCTGTCACCTTTTCTGCGGTGCTTGCCAACAATGGTGAGATACCGTTTCGTTTTGTCAGTTACGCTGCCGACGCATTTTCAGCACGCAACGGCGGTTTTGCCCTGCGAGAGCTCGAATCGGAACCAACCGGACCGACCACCTGGCTCGACTATCCGACCGAAACGTACGAGTTCGATCCAGGTGAGGGCGTGGAACGAGCCTTCGCGATCGCTGTGCCCGAAGGAACTCCGCCCGGGGAATACGTAACCGGGATCGCGATGCAGACGGCTGATCCCTTCACACAAGATGAAGGGGGCATGTTCCAGTTCGAGCAAATCAACCGAACCGTGCTCGGTATTGCGATCATCGTTCCTGGCGAACGCAGCCCGATTCTGGAAACAGGAACGCCGGAAATGGTCGTCGAAGGCGGAATACCGGGCGTCCTGATTCCGATTGCGAACACCGGGAACTCGCGAACCGAGCCGAATGGACAGATCGATATTCGCAATTCTTCGGGCGACATCGTTCTCACGGGGCCGATTCAACTCGGGCCGATCTATGGGGGCCATGCCACCGAGATTCACATCGGCCTTCCGGCGCCACTCGCGCCCGGCGAGTACTCGGTCGACCTACGCTTGTCAGATCCTGACCACGGTCTCACCTTGGAGGCGTCGGCACTCCCGATGACCGTGACGGAAACCGAAGATGAGACGATCGCGTCATCGCCGGTGACCATCTCCTCCGCGACGCTCACGCCGCTGCCGGATGCGCGCAACGTTCAACTCGCGTTGATCGAGGCGACGATCGAGAATCTGGCCGAGCCGATCGGTAACGCACAGTTGACCGTCGTGGTGAGCCTCGACGGGCAAGAGGTTGAACGCTTCGCCCTCAGCCAATCGCTCTCCCTGCCGAACGGCGCGACCTCTGTCAGCGGGCGATACCTGCCGCTGACCGGCTGGACGAGCGGTGACTGGAGATTCGAACTGGTGCTGGAAACGGTCGGGTCCGGCGGAGTGGCGACGGTGGTGGATCGCCACACATTCGATGAGGTGATCGAGATTCCATGAACCGGTACGCTCGGATTTGGCAGGTGCTGGCGATCGCGCTCCTCATAGGAGTGAGCGCGTTGCTGCCGGCATCGGCCTCGGACGAGACCAGGATCACGATCACGTTGCAGAATGTCGGTTCGCTCTCAGTGGCCTGGCTGGACAGCGAGCGTACCTTCCTGGTGAATGGCGAGGAACCAGGCGTCTCCTCGTCGTCTCCGGCCAGGGCCACGGCTGAGTTCGCGATCGAGATTCGAGACACCCGCGCCGATGGCGAGCGCCATGGGTACTCAGTGGCGATTGCCGCGACCGCATTCACGGCCATCGGCTCGACAACCCCGCTTGCTCCCGACCAGCTCGCGGTGATGAGCGTAGCCTCCGCGCCCGCCACCGTTTCACCCGTCGGCGCCGGACAATCGCTGTCCACCGCGGTAACGCTGCTTACGGTGGAGGATGAAGCGCCGCCCGTAACGACAACCATCACGGTGACGGTGGCGCTGACGATTGTCGCCGGCACGATGCCGGGCGCCTATTCCGGCAGAGTGACGCTCGAAGTTCTGCCGCTCCAGGCACAGCCGTGAAATCGCCGGCGATCATTGCGCGGTAACTAACCGGGCTGCACGGGCGGGCGGGTCTGGACGATACTCTTTCCGGGAACGGTCTCTGCTTCAGATGACCATCGGGAGGGGTATGAGCGAGACGACCGACAACGCCGGGAACGACAAACCGCCGTCGGAAGCGCCGAAGTCGCGCGGGAGGGGCGCATTCAGGTTCTCCCGCACCACCGAATCAGCGGACGAATCGGAACACGCGGTCCTGACCATCACCGAAATCGAAGTGCCGTGGCGGACGATCATCCGGCTGGTGATGGCGGCTGCCCTCATCTTCCTATTCCTTCAGCTTTGGACGCAGGTGGTGATCGTGTTCATCGCCATCATCTTCACCCTCGCGCTCGATCCCGCGGTGCACCGGCTGGAGCGGCGCGGCTGGTCACGCGGGCGAGCGGTGTTCGGAGTGGTTGGCGGGCTGGTGCTGGTGCTCGCAACACTGATCGGGATCATCGCGCCGCCGCTGGTGGAGCAGGGCGCGAACCTCGTCAACAACCTGCCCGACTATGCGGATGATCTCAGCGCGGTGATCGAGCGGTATCCGACGATCGATGAATGGATCGATGAGGTTTCGGCCGAGGGTGGCGATTCCAATTCGCTTTTCGAACGAATCATGTCGTTCGTGCCCAGCCTGCTTTCGTTCGGCGCCGGGCTTCTCTCCGGCATTGTCAGCCTCTTCTTTCTCTTCGTGCTTACGATCTATCTGCTGATCGATGGGCCGCGCCTCTTCGAAAGCTACACCGCACGACTCGATCCGGTGCAGCGGGCCCGTTTCAAACGGCTGCGCATCGAGCTGACGAAGGTCGTGAGCGGCTACATCTTCGGGCAGGCGCTGGTTTCGGGTTGTTTCGGCATCTTCACCTTCATCACGCTCACGATCATCGGCACGCCGGAGCCGTTGCTCTTCGCAGTCTTGGCGGCGTTGCTCGGGGCGATCCCGATGGTCGGCGCCACCATCGCTACCATTCCGGTGGTGTTGATGACGCTGACCGTTTCGTTGCCGGCGGCGGCGCTCGTGCTCGCGCTCTTCATTCTCTACCAGCAGATCGAGAACAATTTCATCGCGCCGCGCGCATTCAAGAACACCCTCAAGATCTCGTCGCTGGCGGTGTTGATCGCGGTGGCGTTCGGCAGCGCCCTGTACGGGGTGCTCGGCGCGATGCTCGCCCTGCCGGTGGCGGCGGCGCTGCCGGCGTTGATTCGCGGACTTCGCGCCGGCGTGCCGGTGCCGATGCCGGAGGACGATCTGCTCTCCTGGCCGGCGGAAGCGGAAGAATAGCCAATCTCGTTTGCTGCGCGATTGCGGAGGTTTTCAGTGCGCGTGCTCCTCGTTCGTCATGGTCAAACGCAGTACAACGCCGATCGGCGCGTACAGGGACAAATCGACATCCCACTGAACGATATCGGTCGCTGGCAAGCGGAACGGATCGGCGCCCGACTGGCAAACTACGGTCCCACCACGATCTTCAGTTCCGATCTGGCTCGCGCCGCCGATACGGCCCGGGCGATCGCGGCGCACCATCCTTCCACTCCGTTCGTTGAATCCGATCTCCTGCGCGAGGTTGGGTACGGGGTATTCGAAGGGATGGAAGGCGACGAGATCGTCAACCGCTATCCTGAGGAATTCCGGCTCTGGCAGGAGGATCGGTACGGCTACATGCCGCCCGGGGCCGAAACGATCGAGGAACAACGGGCTCGCGCCGAGCGGGCCGCGCAGTTGATTCTCGAACGGGGTACCGAGGGAGAGACGATCGTGGTCGTATCGCACGGGGCGATCATGCGCTCGTTGGTCGCGACCTTTCTGGGGCTCGAAGTCACACAGCAGAGCCTGCTCCACTTCGACAACACCAGCCTGACCGCGTTCGAACGGACGACGCGTGGCTTGCAGTTGCGGCTCTCGAACTGCACGGCACACCTCGGTGATCAGGCCATCTTTCCGTAATCTGCGCAAACAACCAGGTTCATGTATCATTCCCGCCCGCCGAATTCGGGAGAGTTGGCGTGGATCGAATTAATCCTGTCGAAAACCGGCAGGTTCATTCGATTAACTACCAGTCGGTGTCGCGGGCGGCGATGCGCCAACAACGTGCACCCTCGACAAGGAGGTCTGGATGCAAACTGAGACACTAGCGCCACCGGAACGGAGTGTTTCGACTGGCGGCAAGCCGGTCATCGTGGCCGAAGGCCTGGTGAAGATTTACCGCGGTCGCAAGACCGAGGTACGGGCGCTCGACGGACTCGATTTGACCGTCAATGAAGGGAGCGTACTCGGCCTGCTCGGCCCGAACGGGGCGGGCAAAACGACCGCGGTCCGGATCCTGACGACCCTGCTGCAGGCCGATGCGGGCCACGCCACGGTCTTCGGACTCGATGTTGTGAAGGATGCTCAGCGGCTCCGGAGCTTGATCGGCGTTTCCGGGCAATACGCGGCGGTCGATGAACACCTGACCGGCCGAGAAAACCTGATCCTCTTCGGACGGCTCTACCAATTGACCAAGCACGATGCGGCGATTCGGGCCGTCGAACTGCTCGAGCAATTCGAATTGACCGAAGCGGCCGATCGGCCGGCCAAAACCTACTCCGGCGGCATGCGCCGCCGGCTCGATCTGGCCAGCGCGCTCACTGGCCGGCCGCGGTTGCTCGTGCTCGACGAGCCGACCACCGGGCTCGATCCCCGCAGCCGGATCGGGATGTGGGAGGCGATTCGGGAGCGCGTCCGGGCGGGCGCAACGCTGCTGCTGACAACCCAATACCTCGAAGAAGCGGATGAACTGGCGGACAGCATCGCCGTCGTCGATCACGGCCGGATCATCGCACGCGGTACGGCCGACCAGCTCAAATCGCAGATCGGTGGCGAGCGGATCGAAGTGATCGTGCACCGCCGGAGTGATCTCGATCGAACGCGAGCGCTGCTCGGCGGTGAAGAGGTGTCGGTGCACGATCACCTGCGCCGGATCACGATTCCCGCGTCAGGCGGAGCGCAACGCCTCGTTGAGGTGGTGCGGGTGCTTGGAGACGAGGGGATCGAGATTGACGATATCGGGCTCCGGCGTCCTACCCTCGATGACGTCTTCCTGAAGCTGACTGGTCGCGCGACCGAGAACAATGATGAATCCGGCGATGACGCCGGAGAAGGGAAGCAGCCGTGAGTGCTGGAACCGTGCCGGTCGCCGGGGGCGGCCTGAAGCAGGCCGTGACGGATGGCTGGCTGATCGCCTGGCGTCACCTGAAACGGGTGTCGCGCATTCCGGAACTGGCGATCATGATGATCATCCAATCGATAATGTTCGTCCTGCTCTTCGCGTTCGTTTTCGGTGGGGCGATCCCCCTGCCGGGCGGCGGCTCGTACCGGGAGTTCCTTCTCCCCGGGATTTACGCACAGACGATCGTGTTTGCCTCGTCGATCACGGCGGTCGGCATGGTCGATGATGTCAGCAAGGGCCTTCTCGACCGGTTCCGCTCGCTGCCGATGGCGCGTTCGGCGGTGTTGAGCGGCCGGGCGATCTTCGATCTCATTTATCAGTTCGGTATCCTGATCGTGCTGATGGCCTCCGGGTACGCGGTCGGTTGGGCGTGGCACGACGGGTTCGGCAATCTCCTCGCCGGCATCGGCCTGCTGCTGCTCTTCGTGTTCGCCATGAGCTGGGTTGGTATCTGGATCGGACTCTCGATGCGCACGGTGGAATCGGCCCAGCAGGTCGGCTTCACCGTCATCTTCCCGCTCACCTTCATTTCGAACGCGTTCGTACCGCTGGCGTCGCTGCCGTCGTGGTTGCGGCCGTTCGCGGAGTGGAATCCGGTCAGCACCCTGACGTCATCGATCCGCGAACTCTGGGGAAACCCCAATCCGTACGCGACGGAGAATTTCCCCTCGGAGCACCCGGTGGTCATGACCTTGATCTGGATCGGGATCATGATCGCCATCTTCGCACCGCTGGGCGTGCGCAAGTACCGCAACCTCTCTCGCTAGCGGCCGCCGCCCCGCGCGGACGTTCGAATGGAGCCCGGGCGCGCCGCGCTGTGCGCCCGGGCTTTTTCGTGCGAGCGATCGGGCCTTGTGCGAAACTGCGGTATCGACGATTGCTACCGATCGCCTCCCGGCGCGTGCCTGGCCGGGTATCGCGGACGATCGAATCCAGGAAAGAGAGTTGCACCGATGTCCAGCGGCGGAACTGCCACCAAGTTCGATACGCGCCACAAGAGCCGGGTGATCATCGACGGTCCGGAGCGCGCCGGCGCCCGGGCGATGCTGAAGGGGATCGGCCTGACCGACGACGATCTGCGCAAGCCGATCATCGGTATCGCCAACACCTGGATCGAAACGATGCCCTGCAACTTCGGTCTGCGCACGTTGGCGCACGCCGTCAAGGAGGGCATCCGGGCGGCCGGCGGGGTGCCGATGGAGTTGAACACCGTCGCGATTTCCGACGGCATCACCATGGGCACCGAGGGGATGAAAACCTCCCTGGTCTCGCGCGAGGTGATCGCCGACTCGGTGGAGCTGGTGGCGCGCGGGCACATGTTCGACGCGGTGATCGGACTCGGCGCCTGCGATAAAACGCTGCCCGGTCTTTCCCTGGCGCTGGCCCGGCTCGATATCCCGAGCTTCCTCATCTACGGCGGCACGATCCTGCCCGGTGAGGTGAACGGCAAGGAAGCGACGATCCGCTCGGTCTACGAGGCGATCGGCGGCCTCATGGCCGGGCGAATCACCGAGGAAGAACTGACCCTGATCGAGAACCACGCCTGCCCGACCCACGGCGCCTGCGGTGGCCAGTACACCGCCAACACGATGGCGATGGCGATGGAATTCATCGGCCTCTCTCCACTCGGCACCGCCTCCGCACCGGCCGTTTCGGACGAGCAGCGCGACGAGGGGATCGGCAACAGCGGCAGCGTGGTCAATCCGCGCAAAATGGAGATCGGCCGCCAGGCTGGCCGCTTGATCATGGAAATGCTGGAGCAGGGGATCACCCCGCGCCAGATTCTGACCCGGGAAGCCTTCGAGAATGCCATCGCCGGCGTTGCCGCGACGGGCGGCTCGACCAATGCCGTGCTGCACTTGCTGGCGCTGGCGCGCGAGGTCGGGATCGAACTCACCATCGATGATTTCGACGCCATTTCCCGCCGCACCCCGCTGATCGCGGACATGATGCCGGGCGGCAAGTACGCCGCCGCCGACCTCGACAAGGCGGGCGGCACGACCCTGGTTGCGCAGCGCCTGATCGAGGGCGGCTGGATGGACGGCAGTCAGCTGACTCCGACCGGCGCCACGCTCGGCGTCGAGGCCCAGAAGGCGGTGGAAACGCCGGGTCAGGATGTCGTGCACGCCATCGACGATCCGATCAAGGAGACGGGCGGCCTGCACATCCTGAAGGGGAACATCGCGCCCGATGGCTGCGTGGTGAAGCTCTTCGGGTACGAGCCGACCCACTTCGAAGGTCCGGCTCGGGTCTTCGATTCCGAGCACGAGGCGTTGCGGGCGGTCTACGGCCGCCAGATCAATCGCGGCGATATCGTGGTGATTCGCTACGAAGGGCCGAAGGGCGGACCGGGTATGCAGGAGATGCTGGCGATCACGGCCGGCATCGTCGGGCAAGGTCTGGCTGACGGGGTGGCATTGCTGACCGACGGTCGCTTCTCCGGTGCGACCAAGGGCTTGATGATCTGTCACGTGGCGCCCGAGGCGTTCGTGGGCGGCCCGATCGCGGCGATCCACGAGGGTGACACGGTGGTCATCGACACCGACGCCCGTACGCTCGACATCGATGTTCCGGCCGACGTGATTGCCGATCGCCTCGCCGCTTGGACCCAGCCGGAACCGCGCTACCGGACCGGCGTGCTCGCCAAGTACGCCAGCCTCGTCACCTCCGCCGCCGAAGGCGCAATCACCAAACCGACGTTCTAGAGCAGAGGATTCCGTAACCGCTCAGGGAGGGAGGGCACAACGGCTCTCCCTCTTCTGTTTCGGACGC
>JADLGF010000354.1 GCA_020849415.1 Thermomicrobiales bacterium | reverse complement strand
CTCGCCCGGTACGCGATCCTGACCATGGACGAACGGGGCCGTTACGAGATCGAAATGAAGGCGATCGAATACGATCGTGAGACCGTGTTGAAGGCGTTCGATGAGCGCGAGGTGCCGGTCCGCGACTTCATCAAACGGGCCTTCTACGGCGTCGCTGAGTAGAGAATCATTCTTGCGTTGCCCCAGGCTCGCATTCGATGCCAAAGCCGTGTAGGGGAGGGTCTTGTGCCCTCCCGCGGTCGCCTGCGGGCGACCGTCTCGTGCCGCCAGTTCGTTTTTCCATTGGAACCGCCCCCGAAGCGGAACGAGGTGGCCGGCCTGACGGCCGGCGGGAACCCACAAGGGATTCCCCCTACACGGGTTGAGTGCTTCGATCGATCACGTCCTGTAAATACTCTCGCGAGGGTACGATCTCCGATTCCTTCAGGCCGTGCATGATCAGCGGACCCTGGAAATCGCTCTTCCGGATCAGGTCGATGTAGTGTGACCAGGGGACGATACCGGTGCCGGTCTGGACCTCTTTCCCTTCGTGGTTCTTGTCCTTGGCGTGGGCGACGAAAATGCGATCGCTGAGCAGTTCAAACGCTTCATCGAGCACCTCTTTGGCGTCACGATCGGGAGCGGTGTCCATCGTGTTGACCGCGTCGATCACCACCCCGAGGCGATCGTTCTCGAACGCATCGAGCAAGCGGCGCGCCTTGACTGACGAATTGATCGTGTTGCCCGGCTCCGGCTCGAAGGCAACGCGGAGATCGAACTCCTCCGCCACCTCAAGCACATCGCGCGTCGCCGCGATCAGATCATCCCAGGCATCGGGCAGGTTGTTGCCGGGGTGGTGCCGCCACATGTTCTCCGGATCGCGCGATCCGCTGCAAAGGGTCAGGGTATCGGTGCCCATTGCGTGCGCGGAAGCGGCGATTGCCCGGAAGCGGTTGAAATCGGCCTGACGGCGGGCTGGATCGGGATGAATCATATTGTAGGTGCCGGAGAGGGCGGCGATGCGAATTCCGCGCGCTTCGGTCTCCCGTTTCACCGCCGCGGCGACATCCGCCGGCACGCGATCGGGCAGCACCGGCAGACCCGCCGATTCGACATTGAATTGCATGGCCCGAAAACCGGAATCGACCACCGCGTCCAGTACCCCGGCCAGATCGCGCCGATCGAAATGCTTGGCGTAAATCCCGAGTTCCACTAAGGACCCCCTGTCACATCGGCCAATCTGACCCAATCTCCCGATTCGACCGAGCGTGAAATCGCCACCAACCCCCGGATAGCGGCCGTGCCATCCCCGGCGGTCGCGCCGACTTGCGGAGCGCCGGCGAGAATCGTGTCGGCGAATCCTTCAAGCTGCAGCCGGTAGAAATGCGCGTCGGCGCCGAGCAGGCGGTGATACTGGCCGTCCCGTTCGGAAAAGCACTCGACGTCGCTCCCCTTGAAGTACCAGGGGTTGTAGGTCTTGCCAATCACGCTGCCGTGCTCGCCGTAAATCTGGAAACCCTCGTGCCAGTCCATGCGGACCGCGATCGTCAGATCGAGCTGCCCGAGCGCGCCGTTGGCGAACTCAACTTCGCAGAACCAGGCGTAGGCGCCGAACTTCTCGGCCAACCGCGCCCGAATCGCCACGATCTCGCCGCCGAGGAAGCGCGCGGTATCGAGCAGGTGACTGCCATGCCCGAGCAGGTAGTAGCGCCGGCGGTCCGCCTTCGGGTCGCCGGCCGGACGCTTCGAGGCGGCGCTCGTTTCGATGATCGGCTGCACGGCGTCAGTCATGGCGTAGCGGTGGGTCGAATCGCAGTACCAGGCCTTGAGCGCCAGCAGTTCCCCGATTTCGTCATCGATAAAACGCCTGGCGAAGGCGATACCGGGATCGAACCGCTTCATCGTGCCGACCTGGACGATCAGCTCCTGTTGCGCGGCCTCCTGCCGCAGCCGCTCGCACTCCTCGACCGTCACCCCGAGCGGCTTCTCGACCAGTACGTGTTTGCCGGCGGCCAGCGCCTGGAGCGCCATCGCGACGTGAAACTGATCAGCAATCGCAACGATCACCGCATCGAGGTCGGGATCGCCGAGCATCGCCGCGTAATCGGTGTAGACCCGCTGCGGGTTGTGGATCAGCGCCATTCGCTCGACCAGGTCCTCGGCCAAGTCGCAGATTGCGTGCAGTTCGGCGTGGCGCGATTTCCGCACCGCTTCGAAGTGTGCCGCCTGCGCGATCTGCCCGCAGCCGAGCACCCCGACCCGGAGATTCCGCTCACTCACTCCGCATCACCTCGAAGCGGTCGAGCCGGAAGAGTCCGATGTCATGCGCGGTTTCACCGCTGATCGCGAGATCGGCCGCGATCTCCCCGATCACGCTGGCGAATTTGTAGCCATGCCCGGAGCAGGGCGATGCCACCACCACCCGGTCATCGGCCGGCAGCAGATCGAGCAGGAAGTGCTCGTCCGGCGAGTTTGTGAAGATGCAGGCCTTAAGAGACATGGTCGGACCGACCCCGTCCGGGAAGTAGCGGCCGGCGGCCTCCCGCAGCAGCGCTTCGTCTTCGGGCTCCGGTTCCCGGTTCATCGTGTCGGGATCGATCACCTCGCCCCGGTGGTGATACTGGCCGAATTTAAAGCCCGGCACCCCGAATACGGGAAACCCGTAGTAGCGGTCGTCGCCGTGCGCCAGGTTGAAAACAGGGAAGCGAATCGGATCGTACAGCGCCGGTTTGGTCGGCTGGAACCAGCCGAGCACCTGACGCTCGCGCACGAGGAGCGAATCGAGTCCCGGCGTCAGATCGCCCATCCAGGCACCGGCGCTGAGCACCAGCTTCGACGCCTTGTATTCCCCGCGCGTCGTCTCAACGCGGACCCCATCGGCCGTCAACTCCCAGCCGGTCACCGCCTCGCGGGCGTGAATCTCCGCGCCGGCCTCGATCGCGCCGAGCACGTGCGCGACGATCGCCCGCTCGGACGCGACGAAGCCCCCTTCGGGTTGCAGCAGCGCCAGGTGACCCTCGGGCAAATGGTAGGCGGGGAAACGCTCGCGCAATTGCGCGCTCGTCAGCACCTCGTACGGCAGACCGTGCAGATCGCAGGAAAGCCGCGATTGCTCGAAAAGCCAGCTGTCTCCCTCGCTGGCATCGATCGAGCCGGTGATGTGGAGCAACTGCTCGCCGAAACCCTGTTCGAGTTCTCGCCACAACGCGTAGGCCCGGCGCAAGAGCGGCACGTACGACGGGTCTTCGTAGTAGGCGAGCCGGATGATCCGGTTGACACCGTGGCTCGATCCCTGGCTGTGCGGAATATCGAACCGCTCCAGCCCGAGCACCCGCTGACCGCGCCGCGCCAGGTGATAGCAGGCGGCGCTCCCCATCGCGCCGATGCCCACCACGATCGTGTCGAAATGCTGTTCGCTCATGTCGCCTCCGGCCACTGCGCCCGCTTTGGGGAATTATCAGCCGGGCGGGCCGATCGTCCACAACTGTTGGGCGCGAGGCTACGGGATCGAATAGTTCCATTGCCGAACCATTTGCCACGTGGTAGGGTATGCGCCGGCGTGGCGGGGCCAGTCCGTCCACGACTCGTCCAGGAACCGAACATGCAATCAAACAGCACCGCAGAACCGATCGCCCACTACGGGGCGTTGCAGGGGCGCGAGCGCGCCATCGCCATGATCGGCGTGCTGCTCGGCTTGCTCCTCTCGTCGCTCGATCAAACGATCGTCGGTACGGCCATGCCGCGGATCATCGCCGACCTCGGCGGCTTCGAGCATTACGCCTGGGTGGCGACCGCCTACATGCTCACCAGCACCGCCGCCGTGCCGATTTTCGGCAAACTCTCCGATATCTACGGCCGCAAGCTCTTCTTCATCGGCGGCATGATCCTGTTCATGGTCACCTCGGCGCTCTGCGGCGCCTCCCAGACGATGCTCCAACTGATCCTCTTCCGCGGTTTGCAGGGCGTAGCCGGCGGCATCCTGATGACCAACACCTTCGCGCTGATCGCCGATATCTTCCCGCCCGCCGAGCGCGGCAAATGGCAGGGCGTGATCTCCGGCACCTTCGGACTCTCCAGCATCATCGGCCCGGCCCTCGGCGGTTGGCTGACCGACGGCCCTGGCTGGCGCTGGGTTTTCTACGTCAACATCCCGGTCGGCATCCTGGCGGTGATCGTTTCCTTCCTCGGTTTGCCGGCCGTGCGCCGGGGTGCGAAGCGATCGATTGACTGGCTCGGCGCGTTCGGCATCGTCGGCACCACCACGCCGCTGCTGCTGGCGCTCTCCTGGGGCGGCAATGAGTTTCCCTGGGCATCGACGCAGATCATCGGCCTGCTGGCGTTGGCCGGCGCAATGCTCCTCCTCTTCCTCTACGCCGAACTCCACGCCGAGGAGCCGATCCTGCCGCTCCAGTTCTTCCGCAACCGCACCTTCGCAATCTCGACCAGCGCCATGGCGTTGCTCGGCGCCGGCATGTTCGGCGCGATCATGTTCCTGCCGCTCTTCGTGCAGGGCGTGCAGGGGCAGTCGGCGGCCGCCTCGGGCGCGGCGCTGACCCCGATGATGCTCGGCATGGTGGTCGCCAGTACCACCAGCGGCCAGATCGTTTCCCGCACCGGGCGCTACAAGTGGTCGCCGATCGCCGGCCTGAGCCTGCTCTCGGTCGGCATGTTCCTGCTCACGCGGATGGATGCCGACACCTCCAATCAGGCGTTGGTCCGGAACATGATCCTCTGCGGCGTCGGCATGGGCATGACGATGCCGGTCTTCACGCTGGCGGTGCAGAATTCATTCCCGCGCGAGGTTGTCGGAACGGTGACGGCGGCGGTGCAGTTCTTCCGCTCGATCGGTTCAACCATCGGTGTGGCGGTGATGGGCAGCCTGCTCACCCTGCAGGTGCAGAACAAGCTCCACTCCGATGTGCCGCAAGCGGTGCTCGATGCCCTCCCGCCGGAAGCGATCGACAAGATCAACGCGCAGGCGCTCGCCAATCCCGAAGCCCAACACGAACTGCTGGCCGCCTTCGGCGATCGCCCGGACGCGCAAAATCTCTTCGACCAACTGATCGGGTCGCTGCAGGGGGTACTCGGCGTAGCGATCCACGACGTCTTCGTCATCGCCACCGTCATCGCGCTGATCGCGCTGGGGCTGGTCCTCTTCCTCCCCGAAACCCGCCTCCGTAAAGCCGAAAAGGTGGCGAAGGACGGGGTAGGCGAAGCGG
>JADLGF010000353.1 GCA_020849415.1 Thermomicrobiales bacterium | reverse complement strand
TCGATTTGGCGGCGAAAACCGTCGAACTCAAGACGCGCGGTTCGCTCGGCTACGACTACCTGGTGCTCGCGGCCGGCGCCAGCCACTCCTACTTCGGCAAGGATGAGTGGGCCGAGTTCGCGCCCGGCATGAAGACGGTCGAGGACGCGCTCGCGATCCGCGAGAAGGTGCTGCTGGCGTTCGAACGCTCCGAAGAGGCGGGTACGCCGGAGGAACGCCGGGCGCTCAAGACCTTCATCATCGTCGGCGGTGGACCGACCGGCGTTGAACTGGCCGGCGGCCTGATGGAAGTCGCGCGGGAAAGCCTGGCCGGCGAATTCCGCACCAGCGATCCCTCCGAAGCGCGCGTGCTGCTGATCGAGGCGCTGCCCCGCATCCTGCCGATGTTCCCCGAGGAGCTCTCCCAGAGCGCCAGGAGCCAGCTCGAGGCGATGGGGGTCGAGGTCATCAACAACAAGATGGTGACCCTGATCGAAGAGGGCGTCGTTCACCTCGGCGAGGAGACGATCAAGGCGGGCACGATCATCTGGTCGGCCGGCGTGGCGGCGAACCCGATCGGACGCACCCTTGGAGTGCCGGTGGGCCGGGGCGGTCACGTTTCGATCACCGAGACGCTCAATCTGGCGGAGAATCCCGAGGTTTTCGTGATCGGTGACATGTCGAGCCTGATGCAGGCCGATGGTCGGCCGCTGCCGGGGATCGCACCGGTGGCGATGCAGCAGGGCGATTGGGCCGGCAAGAACATCGCGCGGGTGGTGACCGGTGAGGCTCCGCTACCGTTCGCGTACAAGAACCAGGGGAGCATGGCGACGATCGGCAAGAACAAGGCGATCGCGCAGATCGGCGACCGGCAGTTCACCGGCTTCTCGGCCTGGATGATGTGGAACGCGGTGCACGTCGGCAAGATGGCCGGCTTCCGCAACCGGATCGCGGTCGCCTACCGCTGGCTGACAACCTACCTGACCGGCCGCCGCCCTTCGGCGCTGATCGAGGCTGACGATATTCACTAAGTCAATTCGAAGGTCTCCAGTTTGTATGAAAACGCCCGACGGCCGCGAAATGAGCGGCCGCCGGGCGTTTTGCGAAGCGTGTGGTTTCAGGATCAGGTGACGGTGCGCAGGCGCTCGATCTCCGACTTGTAATCGAGGGCCGAGATGGCCCGCACATCGAATGCGATCAGGTCCATGTAGGGCTGCAGGAAGCCGGTCAATTCGCTGATGTCGTGGTAATCGACGATCAGGAAACCCGCGCCGCCGCCGGCAAGGTTATACCAGCCCTTGATGCGTTCCGGATTGTTGGCGCCGGCGTCATGTTGCTTCACAACGCGCTTGGCGACCTCTTCTCGCGTGGTGCCCGGGAACCAGGTGAATTCGCAGTAGAAAAGCATGTCTGATCCTTTCACGACCTGTTCGAGTAAGGACTATAGGCATCGTTCGCTACTTCTACAAGCAATTTCGCGAGTGCTGGCTACGAAACCGGTCAACCGGTGAACCATTGAGTCAGCGCCCGCCTTCTCACCTCAACGCTCAGAAAGAGCACCGACCGTTCACACGAAGGGGGCGGATGGGCCGGTATCGGGACAGGGGGTGATGGTTTCAGGCGATGTTCAGCACAAGTAGATCATTCAGGGTGAAAACGGTGGTTTTGGCGCCCGTTGACGGATCCATGATGTTCAGGCGGAGCACGAAGGTCCACTCGCCGGTGGCGAAGCCGTTCGGCGGGATGTAGCGGTTCGTGACCGCGGTCGTGCCCTGCGGAAGGCTGAGCGAACTGCCGAGCGAGAAGGTTTCGACCAGCTTCCCGTCATGAAGGACATCGAGTTCGAGTTCGCCGGTGGCGGCCGGCCCGTTGTTGGTGATCGTTGCGTTGATCTCGAGGTAGACCGGCGCGTCAGCATCGGGCAGGGCCAGAAGCTCGGCCTCGGCGTTCCAGACGTTTTCGGCCTCTTCGGCGGCTTCGATCGTTAGGGGCAGGTTCTCGAAACCGGCGGAGACGCCCGAACCACCGTCCGAAAGCGAGAGCGAGATCAGGTAGTCACCTGGCTCGAAGCCGCTGACGAGCGGAACAGCCAGGATGGTGGCGATGCCGGCGTAGATAGTGCCGAGCTCGATCGGCGCGTTCATGACCGGTTCGCCGTCGGGTGTGGCGATGATCAGGGCGCCGGTCGGGCGGACGAGGATGTTGCCGGTATTGGCGATAGGGACGGTGATGAATTGGCGGGAGCCGCTCTCCTGGGTGGACGGCGCATCGAGTTCGAAGGCGGGATTCTCCTCGCCCGGCACAATGATGAAAACGGCGACGGTCTTGCGGATGATCTGCCGGAACATGGAGGAGCCTTCGACATCGAGCGCGTCGGCCGTTTGCAGGCTGATCCCGGCGATGTACTGACCTGGCTCTGTGTCTTCCGGGATCTTGATCGTGAAGGCGCGTTCGATGCCATCGCCCGGCGCGAATTCGAACGTTTCGGCGGGGTAGTCGATCCAGGTGGCCGTGCCGGATGGCTCGACATCCTCCTCGGCGACCGCGAAGCCGCCGTTCACGATCGGCACGACGTCGCTCACGTAGGTGCGGAGGGTGAGAGGCACCTCGTCCGCGTTGCCGAGCACGATGGTCAACTCATTGTCGGTGCCGGCCTCGGCCTCGAGCGTGAAGTAATCGCCATCGAGGCCATCGAGCGGGCGGATGACAAATTTCGGGGCCGATGCCGCAGGCGTGGCCGCCGGCGTCGACTGCGCGATAGCCGGTGCCGAGATGAAGGGAATGAAAAGCAATGTGACGAAGAGGATCGCGACAAACCTGCGGATGGCGGTGGAAGCGTGGTTCATGTCCCAGACCCTCTTCGTCCATTTCGGCGAGCGAACCGCGGTGTGTTTCCGGTCAGTGTAACGGTCGCGATCGTCCGATATCCGGACGGCGCGGTTCCGCTCGTGCGACTTACTTGCCCGTCGGCGCGGTGACCACGGAGACGGTCAGGGTGGAGGTGTAGGTATCGGAGAGCGTGCCGCCCGGGATCACCAGTTCGCCGATGAATTCGGCGTCGTAGCTGCCCATGCCGTGCTTCGGCTTCGCGGTCACGACGTCCTGCACGGGGGTTTCGCTCGATTTGAATGAAACGACACTGGCGCTTTCAACGCCGTCCGCCGCCTGCCCCTCGCGCGTCGTAATGCCGACGGCGTGGAGGCTGAGGTTGTCCGCTTCGAACGTCGCTCCGGTATCGGCGCCCTCGAAGTCCTGGGCCGCGACGGAAACGGTCCAACCCTGGCCCGTGCCGCGCAGGTCGGTGACGTTGATGACGAAGTTCTGCTCGTCGCTCGTTTTCACCTTCTGATCTTCGAAGCTGTAGTTGGTGGCGCCGAAGTCGCCGCCGGAGATCGAGGCCGTGATTGTGCCCGGCTTGATGACAACTTTGCCTTTGGTGGTGGCGTCGGCGGCGAAGGCGCTACCGGCGAGCGAGCCGGCGAGGACGGTGGCGGCGAGAGCGGTACCGAAAATCTTGCGGACGTTCATCTGATTCTGCTCCTTCAGGCGATCAGCCTGTTCGTTTGGTGGTTGCGTCCAGACGCCTTGTCTGGGTAATTCGCTTGGCTGGTGGCCGGTTGTTACCGCCGATCGAGGCGCGGGGGCCCGGTCATCCCCCGGTTTTTGTGGTTCGCTTCAGGTTCCAGGCAAGTTTTTGCGCGTGCGATTCCCACCTCCACTGACGTTGAGGGACGGACGATCGAATTGGAGTGAGAACGTTACGGGCCGGATGCGGCCGTCAGGGTGATGTTCGATGTGTAGACGCCGGGTGGGGCCGATCCCGGTACGGTGACCGTGAGATCGAGCACCAGCGGGTGCTCCCCGGCGCCGGATGCGTTCAGGATGGTGAGTGGCGTGGCCAGGTTGCCGATGCCGTCAACCGTGATGTTGCCGCTTGGGATGTTCGCCCCGTTCGGGGATCCCGCGTAGGTGAAGTCGGTCGCGCTGATTTGCACGTTCCAGGCGCCGCAGCGGTTTGAGTCGACCTGAACGGCGAGATTGCCCGCGAGCATCTGATCGTCGAACGCGTAGTTGGTGGTCCAGTCCAGCCCGGTGGTATCGAGCAGTGAGACAGTGAGCGAGCCGATGCCTTCCGTGCGGGCAGCGGTCAGGGTTCGGGCCGGACCATCGATGGCCTTCGAGCCGTCGAGCAGCGTTGAGGAGACAGCGAAGGACAAGGCCGAAGGCGGCGCTGAACAGGTCGGCGACAACCGGAAGGTGATCGTGTAGGCCGAAGCGGCGTTCGACGTGATCGTGTGATTCGGCGAGATGGTCAGCTTTTGGCCGGTGATCGTTGCACCCGCGGCGTCAGTGGCGATCTGCCAGCCGGCGGGTGCGGGAATCGAGATCGAGCCAAGCACCACGCTCCGGGAGCCGAGCGATGCCTTGCCGCTCCAGGCGCATTGAATTGTCGCCCGCTCGCCGTTAGCGGCGCGCGCCGCTTCAGGCGTGCAGGTGAGCGTGAGATCGTCGGCGGTGATCGGGCTGACGGCGCCGCCCTTAGTCAAGGTGATGTAGGTGCTGGCCGGGTTGCTGCCAGGGTAGTGATCGGCGGTGACGCGCAGCCAGATCGTGCCCCGGGAGCCGTGTTCAGCCGTTGTGTCGGGAATCAGGTCGATCAACCAGCGGTTGCCGTTGCCGTTCGGATGCTGAATGCTTGCCCCGATGTCACCCTGAGGGCCCATTTTCGACCGCCAGGCGTTGTTCTCGAAGGCCCAGAACTGGAATTTCCACCCGGGCGTGAGGCCATCGACGTGCAGCACGATCCCGGAGTTGGCGGGGGCATCGCAGTAGTAGCGGCCGGCGCCGGGCTGGGCGGCCGGGTTGGTTTCAGGCCGCGGATCGGCCGGGACGCAGGTCAGGGTTGAGCCGATGGTTCCCTGGAAGCCGATCAGTGACGCGGCCACCGAGCCGGCCGGAGCGGTTGACTGGGAGAGGCAGGGGCTGTCGGCGGAGTTCGGCAGCTGTCGGGCGACGATGACGCCCTGGGAACCGGCTGTGATGGTGCTCATCGGCTTGAGCAGAACGTAGAAGGCGTTGCTCGCGCCGCTCATACCCGCCGCGGTGGCATGCGGGCAGGTGTTCAGGTTCTGCTGCCAGGCGTTCTGATCGTTCACATTCGGCATCGCACCGGCGCCGTTGTAGAGGATGTAGGTCCACTGGCGGCTCATCGAGTCGAGCCGGATCCGCCAGGCCTCACCCGGCCAAACGCACTTGAAGGTCAGGTACGGATTGCTGCTGGTGACAAGGTTGCTCGGCGATTCGAGCGTGCACGAAGCGTCGCCGGTGGCGGCGAGGCTGACGATGGCGAGTTCCGCCGGGGCGGCTTCGGTGGTCACGATCGGTTCCGGAGTCACGGCCGCCGGCGTCTCGAACGCGGCGGCTTCCGGGGTTTCGGTGACGACAACCGGGGTCTCATCGACGCTCGGCGTTTCGGTTTCAATCGCCGAGTCAACCGTGGTTTCAGGTTCCGGAGTAGACGTCGCGTCCGGCTCGGGAGTCATCGTGACTGTCTCGGAATCCGAGGTCGCCGGCGCGATCGGGGTCGCGTCCTGCGCCATCACGACCGACGGTGCGACCATCAGCGCGATCAGCACCAGGGCGATGATCAGCCGGGCGATTCGGCGCGATTGAATTGTCCGAACGATGTCAGACACAACGAACTCCCGCGATCGGCGCGTGATGGTTGATTCGATCCAGATCGAGACGGTCCCACGCCCTGAGGGGCGACAGGCGGCTACGGGTGGGGTCATCGCAGACCGGGTGTAACCGCCGTTTGAGTGTTCCTTGCGGCATGGCCCGATCGGGTCATGCCGGATTGGTAGAGACTATAGGTCATAGGAATATCGGTGTCAACCCTTTGTGAACACATATCCAGATAGACCTTTGCGATCATGTCCGATACCGAGCATGTTGATTGCGTTCAGGTCGGGAGGTATCGTAAGTGTCGATAGATTCGGGCGTCCTGAACATGAGGAAAAGTCCGAAAGATCCCGGGTTTTGGGAAGGTTCTGGCTCCACCTGATCGAGATGGACTCATTCCACATTCGGACGACGGCAAATTGGGTGTCAACAATGGAATTGACGCTCAGTAACCTGTATCGCGACGTATGTCAGGTACCCAAGTACCGGAACGCGAATGACGACGGGTTCTCTCCCGACTTACGTCTGCTCGGATCAGGTCACAAGGATTGATTAGTGGGCCGGAAATGGCCGGTACCAGCGAGTCTGGAATAGTGGTCGTAGAGTTTGACGCGGCCGGTTCCGCAACGCATCATGCAGAGGCGGGCCGCACGCTGATCCGGTGGCGCGCGGGTGCAGGCCGTGGCTGAGCTGATCGAGCAGACAATCGAGATTGGCGGCAGTCCGTACGGGCTGCCCAATCCGCGCACGCCACTTGTCGGCCGCGATCAGGAGCTGGCGTCGTTGCTGGCCCGGATAGCGGATCCGGGCGCGCCGCTCGTCACTATCACCGGTCCCGGCGGGGTGGGGAAAACCCGACTGGCAGTCCAGGCCGCGCGTGAATCCCGCGACCAGTTCGGCGGCGAAGTCGTCTTCGTCTCCCTGGCCGATGTCACGAGCCTGGAGTGGTTCGTCCGGCGGGTGTCGCAGAGCCTGCGCATCCCGGGCCTCGAAACGAGCTTTTCCGAGGTTGGTCTGATCGATGCCCTCGCGGATCGAACGCTGTTGCTCCTGCTCGACAATCTGGAACAGATTCAGGAGGCGAGCGGCCTGCTCGCCCGGATCATGGCCGCCTGCCCGGCGGTGAAGCTGCTGGTGACGAGCCGGGTGGCGATGCACCTGCGCGGCGAGTTCGAATTCCCCCTGGCGCCGTTGGGCTTGCCACGGGAAGAGGCCCATCGCCCCGCTACGTTCGAGGAACTTGCGGCCAATCCCGCCGTTATTCTCTTCGTGGAGCGAGCCCGGGCGGTTGACCCCGCGTTCGCATTGACTGAAACGAACGCCACCGACATCGGGCGGATTTGCGCGCGTCTCGATGGATTGCCGCTGGCGATCGAGCTGGCGGCGGCGCGACTGAAACTGTTGACTCCGGCCGCCCTGCTCAGCCGGCTGGACAGCCGCCTGCGCCTGCTTGGCGGCGGTGCGCGCGATCTGCCCGACCGCCAGCAGAATCTCCGCCAAACGATCGCCTGGAGCTATGACCTGCTCGAATCGTCCGAGCGGTCCGCGTTCCGGGCCGTATCGGT